>CAWULI010000005.1:0-21660 GCA_963923155.1 uncultured bacterium | reverse complement strand
ATGGATCTGCGATTCCCAAGGAGCTACGGAATAAAGTAGCGAAAAGTTCTTCAACTGAGACTATTTACTCAAACATCACTAACGTATTTGGCAACAGCTCCCAATCTTTGATTGTAGGTAATAGAATAAAAGTTCCTGGCGCTGGAAATTATGAGTTTTATCAAATCTTCAGTTTAGACAATTTGAATAAGACGTTGAGATTGATATCGAATTCTTTACTAGGAGCAGGTATTGCTCTCGTTTTATTAGTAGCACTTGTTACTTCTTTAGTGGTGCGACAAGTAGTAAGACCAGTTAGAGATGCAGCTAATACTGCTGAGTCGCTAGCATCAGGGCAATTAGATGTTCGTATGACCGTACGCGGCGAGGATGAACTGGCGCGACTTGCGATAGCTTTTAACGAGATGGCGAATTCATTGCAGCAACAAATCAATCGGCTAGAAAATCTATCAAGTGTTCAGCAGCGATTTGTAGGGGATGTGACCCACGAACTTCGCACGCCATTAACAACATTACGTATGGCGGCTTCAATGATAGATAGCGCCCGAGAATCTTTTGATCCGACCTTGCAGAGAAGCGTCGAACTAATGATGATTCAATTGGATCGCTTCGAACGGTTACTTGAAGATCTGCTCGAAATTAGCCGTTTTGATGCAGAGGTAGCGGTATTAGAAACTGTCGAATTCGATATCTGTAATTTAGTGGCCAAAGCCATCGATGATTTGAGATTGGTCGCCCAAGAAGTTGGCGTGCATATCGAATTTGATCGCCCAGCTGATTCGGTCTATTTGAATGCAGATATTCGCCGCATCGAGCGAGCGCTTAGAAATTTAATCACCAACGCAATTGATCATGCCGAAGGCAAGCCGATTCGAGTCTCGCTTCGTGCAAACGAGAACGCGGTCTCGATCGGAGTTCGAGATTTCGGTGTGGGATTAGACCAAGAGAGCGTACGAAGAGTATTTGATCGCTTCTGGCGCGCCGATCCGTCTCGATCTCGAATTAGAGGCGGCACGGGCCTTGGTCTTTCAATGGCGCTAGAGGATGTTCATTTACATCATGGCGAGATCGAAGTCTTCGGACAATTAGGCGCAGGAGCTAACTTTGTAATCACCTTGCCTAGACATTCAAGCGGAGAGATTCCACAGAGTCTTATCTCTGCTAAATTCTAATTTGATAAATCCGTGATGATGTCACGGTGCTACACCCATTAAAAGAACTGCTCTTTCCAACTCATTGTTTTAGTTGCAACGCCTTAGGTCTTGAGATTTGCTCCAAATGCAAGAGGCATTGGAGTCCACATCTTTACGTTCAGAAAATCGAAGAACTTACGGTCTATTCTTCGATCAGATATTCTCCAGTAGCACGTTCTATTTTGTTAAGTGCTAAAGAGAATTCGGTCCGGATTGCCGATGAATTGTTAATTAGCACACTGCAAAACTGTCTAAATCGCCTGCCTACATCAATATTACGAAATGCTAAATTGATACCTATTCCAGGATCTAAAAGAGCAATCCGAAAGCGTGGTCGAGATTTTATTTTGGAAATCACGAGAGAGCTCTCACGTAGAACTGGGATTGAACAAGTTAATGGTCTGATGATCAATCGGAGATTATTGGATCAAAGTGGATTGAGCGCGCTGGATCGGAAACGAAATCTAAATCTCGCATTCGATTATCAAGGTGGCGAGATTCATGGTCATTTGATCTTGGTTGACGATTTGGTCACAACTGGTTCAACCTTGTTAGAAGCAAAAAGAGCCCTAGAAATGCGAAATCTAAAGGTGAATCATGCGATTACCGCTTGTGTAGCACAGACCCTTAACATAGGGGGCTGAGACTTAACCATCTCACCAGCACTATAGAGTTCTTTAAAGGTCGTTAGAGAGGCAATCAGATGTCAGTTCTTGATCGGATACTTCGCGCTGGCGAAGGTCGCATCTTGAAGGAATTGGCCAAGATTGCAGAAGCGGTTAATGCTTTCGAGCCGCAAATCTCTGCGCTAAGTGATGCGCAATTACAAGCGAAGACGCCAGAATTTAAAAATCGGATTACAAATGGCGAAGAGTTAGATGATCTCTTGCCAGAGGCTTTTGCGGTGGTTCGCGAAGCCGCGAAACGAACTCTCGGGCAACGCCATTACGACGTTCAGTTAATGGGTGGCGCTGCGCTTCATCAAGGAAATATTGCCGAAATGAAGACCGGCGAAGGTAAAACTTTGGTATCCACTCTGCCTGCATATTTAAATGCCCTTACTGGCGAAGGTGTACATGTTGTTACTGTCAACGATTATCTAGCCGAACGTGACTCCGAATGGATGGGACGTATCCACAGATTTCTAGGTTTAAAGGTCGGTGTAATTCTCGCTTCTATGACGCCTGCAGAGCGACGCGAGGCATATCACGCAGATATCACTTACGGCACTAATAACGAATTTGGATTTGATTACCTTCGCGACAACATGGCTTGGTCGATCGAAGAGTGTGTGCAGCGCGGACATAACTTCGCAATTGTTGACGAAACCGATTCTATTTTGATTGACGAAGCCAGAACTCCATTGATCATCTCAGGTCCTGCTGACAAACCAACCAAGTGGTATGTCGAATTCGCGAATATCGTGCAGAAATTGGAGCGTGATGTTCATTATGAAGTTGATGAGAAGAAGCGCACCGCCGGAATCTTGGAAGCGGGTATCACTAAGGTCGAAGAATTGTTGCAGATCGGCAATTTATACGAATCTGCAAATACCCCATTGATTAGCTACCTAAATAATGCGATTCGAGCCAAAGAACTCTTCAAACGCGATAAAGATTACGTAGTTATGAATGGTGAACTTTTGATCGTTGACGAGCACACCGGTCGCATCCTGGCAGGACGTCGCTACTCAGAAGGCATGCACCAGGCCCTTGAAGCTAAGGAACGTATTGAAATCCAGATCGAGAACCAGACTCTCGCGACAATTACGCTCCAGAATTATTTCCGTTTGTACAAGAAGTTATCGGGTATGACTGGTACTGCGATGACCGAAGCAGCTGAATTCCACCAGATTTACAAATTAGGCGTGGTGCCTATTCCAACTAATCGCCCGATGCAACGTATCGATCAATCTGATTTGGTCTATAAGACCGAAGCCGGAAAATTTGCTGCAGTTGCTCAAGATATTGCAGAGCGTTATCGCAAAGGGCAGCCGGTACTTGTGGGCACAGTTAGCGTAGAGAAATCAGAGGAGCTATCTGCGGTCTTAAAGAAGAATGGCGTGCCACACGAAGTTCTAAATGCAAAGCAACATCAACGCGAAGCTGCGATTATCGCGCGCGCAGGTGTAAAAGGTGCAGTAACGGTGGCAACAAACATGGCCGGTCGTGGTACCGACATCATGTTGGGTGGCAACCCAGAATTCATGGCGGATTTCGAGATTCAAAAACGCGGCATCAGCCCAGTTGATAATCCTGCTGACTACGAAGCTGCGTGGCCTGAAGAGATTACAAAACAGAAAGCGGCAGTTGCCAAAGGACATGAAGAGGTAGTTGCGCTCGGCGGACTTTATGTATTGGGCACTGAGCGCCACGAATCACGACGTATCGACAATCAGTTACGTGGTCGTTCTGGTCGTCAGGGAGATCCCGGAGAATCTCGTTTCTATCTCTCATTACAAGATGACTTGATGCGCCGCTTCAATAGCGGAATGGTTGAGCGTTTCTTAACCGCTGCTGGTATTCCAGAAGATCAACCAATTGAATCAAAGATGGTTTCAAACTCCATCAAATCCGCTCAGACTCAGGTAGAAGCGCAGAACTTTGAGATTCGAAAGAACGTTTTGAAATATGACGATGTCATGAATCGTCAGCGTGAAGTGATTTACGAAGAACGTAGATCGGTTCTTGAAGGCAAAGATATCTCCGAACAAGTCAAGCGTTTCTTAGCTGAAACGATTAGTGCATATGTCAACGCAGCAACTGCCGAGGGTTATGCAGAAGATTGGGACTTGGACACCTTATGGGCAGCATTAGGAGCGATCTATCCGATTTCATTTACCTTGGCTGATGTTGAAAGTGAAGTTGGCGGTAGGGCTGGTTTAGATACAGAGTTCTTGATTTCTAAGATTATTGACGATGCACATAACGCATATGCCAAGCGCGAGGAGAGATTAACCTCTAACGTCATGCGTGAATTGGAGCGTAAAGTCTTACTATCAGTGCTAGATCGAAAGTGGCGCGAACATCTATACGAGATGGATTATCTGCAAGAAGGTATCGGCCTGCGCGCGATGGCACAGCGCGATCCATTGGTCGAGTATCAGCGCGAAGGCTTTGACTTATTCGCAGCGATGATGGAAGGTATCAAAGAAGAGATTGCGGGCTTCATCTTCAATGTAGAGGTAACCGTAGAGACTGACCAAGTCAAAGGTGGCGGCCTAGAGGCCGCTAAACCACAACAACTCTCTTACTCCTCTGCTGATGAGACCGGTGCGGTTAGAAATAACGATGTTTCTCGTAACGCACCTTGCCCCTGCGGCTCTGGTAAGAAATTTAAGCGTTGCCACGGCGCTGCTTAAATTAAGTTAAATTAAATTAGGTCTAACTCGGTACAGAGCCATTTCTTATCGACTCCTTCGAACCTAAGAACCATACTTCTAACTCTTTCATTGAATCTAACCGTAACAGTACTTTCGCAGAGTCCGTCTAACGGCTCTTGAATATAGATTTTCCGAATTCGTCCTACCTCTTTTTGGTAACCAATCGAACTTAATAACTCTTGGTAAACATTTGTGTGACACCACTTTATCAATTGAGCTGATGATCTCTTTCCCGCCCAAATCTCCAATACTCCGACAGCAAATCGATTTACCCAATTTTCAAGCCTTGGCAGTTCGCTTGCGGAGGTGAGGATTGGCGCAACAGCCGGATCGTAATCTTCGCTATATAGGGACGAGATCTTGTATAGATATGGTGCTTGAAAGAATGGTTGATCTAGAAAGAGATCAAGTTGCAGTTCTGGTAATTCGATCTCTGGTTTTAACTCTTCTAGCAAAATTGTCATAGCCCAAACATCTGACATTTCTGCTTCGAATCCATCGCATAAAAACTCGGAATTGTATAGAACTAAAGTTCTACTGTTTATCTTTCAACAGTGGATAAGCAGAACTTTCCTAGCCTCCACCAATGCAAATCAATCGAAATATAAGAAGTACGAGAAATCACGTAGATCTAAAGAACCTTATTGCCGCGCTGGTTATTTTGGCCTCATTGCTCTTTACCATTGGTTTGGTTCTGGTTGCTAAGAGTCGAAATACCTATTGGGTGGCAACTCGTTCCATGACACCCGGTCATATGGTCGACAGTTTGGATTTCAAAGCAGTAAAGGCCGACTTTGGTGCAGAATCTTCGGGATATATTCCAGCAACTCATAGCCCAATCGGGTACTCAATCGCTAGATATATAGCGCCAGGTGAATATTTAAATCAGATCTCTTTAGTCGAAAGTTCGGGGGATAGCAATGTTCGACTTCTCTCCTTTGCAGTTGCAGCTCCGGATCTTCCATCATCTATCAAGATTGGTGATGCGATCAATATCTATCAAGTAGTGAACGACACTGGAGATGGAAAACCATTACCAAGTACTTTGGTAATTGAGAATGTTTTCATAGTTGATTTGAATCGAAAGAGTGAATCATTAGGTGGGGTAGCGATTGTCACGGTTGGAATACCTAATGACTTTGTAGAACGGGCCTTGAATGCCACTCGAAGAGGCAGAATGGTCGTAGTAATAAATCATGGCTGAATTTGCCACCTTTATTACGGATCCAGATTTGGAAATCCGGGTAATTCGAGCAATCCATCAAAGCGGTGGAGTTGTTGCAATTAGGGGTGTCTCGGCTCAACAAATTGCCCAAATCGATCCAAATTTAAGATTAACCCTGCTTTGTAATAAAGCTATCGCCTACTCAGGAAATCGTCTACTGATAAAGCGTGAGAGTTCTGACGAAGAAATCTCGGAACTTATTTCTAGCAGTGCCCCAAATAACAAACCTCAATTTCGTAAGAATGGTGGCAAAGTATTCGCTTTTGTAGGTTTATCAGGGGGAGTAGGTACAACATCACTTGCACTTAATTTCGCTTTTGAATTATCTCAGCAAAGCGCTATTACCTTGATAGACCTTGATCCAGTAAGTCCAGATATTGCACGATTAATTGGGTTGCATCGAATTGATGAAAGACCCGAGATTTTGACCAAGAATCTAACTGTGATGCAGGGATTAGACCAACAGTCATCTCTTAGACCAAGTGAAAACTATGTCTTTGATTTGGGGCATGATCACAACAGCCAGATTTTGGAGATCGCGGATGAGATCTTTCTAGTCATGCGGCTCGCCTTCAATACTTTAGACCGGTTAAAGCAAGTTCCATTTAACCCTACTGGGTTGATAGTAAATTTCATGCAGCGAAGTAAGTACTTGGCGCATTTACAAGTTGAAATCAAGAAAGAATTTCCGCGCCTTAAACATTGCCAAGTTCCAATCGATTTTAAGGCCTTTGAAGAAGCCTCTGAAAATAGGAGCGCACTTCATGAGGTCGCACGCAATTCGCTGGCTAGAAAATCCATCGCTACTCTTACCCAGTGCGCGTATATGTAGCCTGTGATCTAGCAACTATTAAAGAGCTGCTTAAAAATGGGCAAGCCGCCTTCTCCGAATATTTAACTCCTGAGCAATTCGAATTCGATTCTGAAGTCGATCAGGAATCGAGAGAGCATCTAATAAGTCAATTAGCAGCAGATGATTCGCTAGAGTTGAATAATGGACGAATTGGTCTGGTTATCGCAGCAGATTTAGATCAGAACCAGCTCACTGATGATGTGCTGATATTAAAGCGAGGCCAAGTAGCAGCAGTATTGACCACATTAGATGGTGAAGAGCTGAGTTGGTTTGCTCAGGATGAACTCGAATTCCAATTGGCGGATTGGGAACAATGAGATCGCTAGAGGAGCTAATTCGCGAGCAAACCAATCTAAGTGTCACTCAGGTCGCGCATCTCCAGCACTTAGCGTCAGATTGGCAATTGATCGCAGATTTGAGTTTTGCTGATTTAGCGATCTGGGTTCCGATAAAGGATTCAGGATTTATTGCGATGTCTCATGTTCGTGCTGCAACTGCTGCAACAGTATTCCCCAAAGACTTCGAAGGTGAGATTCGAGCCGATCTTCCAAGTGGCGAGAGTGTGGAGAGTTTCCCCATCGCTTTTAATGGCCAAGTGATTGCCCAACTTAATAGGCATCGAAATCCTATGGTCACTCGTAGTTTGGGTCGACTAGAGAGCACCTATCAAGAGATTGCGCAGCAATTAATCGAAATGGTCGGCGAGGGAACCTTTCCATTTGATTTCGCAATCTCTTCATTAAATCCATCGCCACGTGTTGGTGATGGATTTATTCGCCTGGATAGATCAGGTGTAATCATTTATGCCAGCCCAAATGGTCGCTCTGCATTTAGTCGCTTGGGCTGGGAAGGAGAATTAGAGGGAATCCAATTAGTAGATGTCGCCAATGGAATCTCAGGCGAATCGATGAATACTTTGACTGAAAAAATCTCCGCAAATGATGTAGCGCAAGTTGTCTTAGAAAGTCGTGGTGGAGTAGTTGAACTTACGATTTTGCCACTACTTAAAAGCGGATTGAGAATCGGTGGGGTGGTGCTCTTGCACAATGTAACGGAAATCCGACGCCGTGAACGCGAATTGCTATTGAAAGACGCCACCATTCGCGAAATTCATCATCGAGTTAAGAATAATCTTCAGACGGTTTCGGCTTTATTGCGTCTGCAATCGAGAAGAGTAGAAGATCTAAGGGCGCAAAGCGCGCTGAATGAAGCGGTTCGTAGAATCTCTTCTATAGCTTTGGTTCATGAGACGCTTTCTGCAAGCGGCAAGGATCTCGTTGACTTTGATGCGGTTGTTGATTCTTTGATTAGCCATGCAGTAGAACTAGCGGTAAGGACTCCAGGTAACTCACATTCAATCAAAGTTAAGAGACTCGGAAGCATTGGTTCCCTAGATCCAAAAGTGGCGACGCCACTCTCTTTGATTATCACCGAATTAATTGCCAATGCAGTTGAGCATGGCATCACTACTAAAGGTGAGAAAGTGGATGTGATCTTCTCGCGCACTGGCTCCAGTTGCGTAGTTAAAGTTGAAGATGATGGAGTCGGCTTACCGGATGGGTTCCAACTTTCTATCTCCTCAAATTTAGGTCTGCAGATTGTCAGGACTTTGACCGAGAATGAATTAAATGGAAGTTTGGAAATTGCTAAGCGCAGCGGCGTAGAAGGTGGCACCAGCGCACAGGTGCATTTCGAGATTCGCTAGTTAAAGTTAATTAATATCATGGCGGCTAAGTTCCGCCATGCGCGCACGGTTTCGGGCGGCGCGACGTTTCATAGCGCGACGCTCATCTTCAGATAAACCACCCCACACACCAGCATCCTGACCAGATTCAAGCGCCCAGGCTAAACATTGTTCTCTAACCGAGCAGCGCATACAGACCTTCTTCGCCTCTTCGATCTGGGTAATCGCAGGTCCAGTATTGCCGACGGGAAAGAAGAGTTCAGGATCTTCGTCACGGCATGCTGCTTGATGGCGCCAATCCATGAAAGATCCCTCCAATTAGATAGGTTTATTTTTAGTACTTTGTTTATGCGAGTTGCTTATTCTCCTTTAGTTATCAATTCGTTACAAGAGATTAGATGCATTAATTAGTAAAAGTTCGAGTGATTTAGCCCAAATGTGAGATAAATGAGCGCCCTCGACAGGATTCGAACCTGTGCTCCGGCCTCCGGAGGGCCGTGCTCTATCCCCTGAGCTACGAGGGCAATTCAATTTATTGACTGAGTTCCGATTTAGTTCCGATTTAGTTCCGATTTAGTTCCGATTTAGTTCCGATTTCAGGTCTAATGGTAGTAGATGAAAGAATTCGGGTCATATGGAGTCCATGGAAAGAGCATATTTTGCAACCGGCTGCTTCTGGGGAGCAGAGCGGAGATTCTGGAATTTGCCTGGCGTAATTAGTACCTCAGTCGGTTATATGGGTGGCCATAAAGAAAATCCGACCTACGAAGAGGTTTGCGGAAAAGATACAAATCATGCCGAAACTGTTGAAGTCGTATTCGATCCGCAAGTCATCTCATATCAGAGATTGTTGGAAGAGTTCTTCACCATGCATGATCCAACCTCATTAAATAAACAAGGCGGAGATATCGGAACCCAATATCGCAGCGCGATTTTCTACACCACTTCCGAGCAAGAGGTTTTGGCGTTTAATGCAGCGCGTGTATACGGAAAAGCGCTTGCAAAAGAGGGAATGGGTCCAATCGTTACTCAAATCGAGGATGCCAAGCCGCATCGTTATTGGTTAGCTGAGGAGTACCACCAAAAGTATTTACAGAAGAACCCAAATGGCTATGACTGTCACTCATCAACTGGCGTTGCATACCCCAGTCTTGACGAAGTGGAATTAAAGCGACGTTTAGATCCACTCTCTTATGATGTTTTGCGAAACGCTGCTACGGAACGGCCATTTACCGGTGAATATACGGATACTGAAACTGTTGGTGTTTATAAATGTAAAGCCTGTGGCAACGAATTGTTTAGAAGTGAAACCAAGTTTCATTCCGGCTGTGGTTGGCCATCTTTCTATGCGCCAAGTGCTGATGATGCGGTGATCTTGTTGGAAGATCGCTCATTAGCGCCAAGAATTCGCACCGAAGTTCGCTGTGCAAATTGCAACTCGCATTTAGGACACGTATTTGAAGGAGAGGGTTACGAAACCCCCACAGATCAACGTTGGTGCATCAATTCGGTATCCTTGATACTCGAACCACGTTAATCAATAACGCGCCAGCAATACCAAGCCACCACGCTGCGATACGGCGCAAACTTCTCGCCTTTCTTTATCAATTGAGCAGGCGAGATCTCTTCCTTTAAATTATGTAATTGCTCCCAACCTCGGCGGACTCCCAGATCACCCACGGGCCAGATATTCAATCGGCCCAACTGGAACATCATGAACATATCTACAGTCCATGGTCCAATACCCCATAAGTTAGTTAAGCTCCGATAGACCTCGTCATCAACTTGTTCATGCAACTTATTAAAATTAATCACCTTATTTAAAGATGCGTCGGCTAATCCCTTAATAGTCTTAACTTTCGCGGCAGATAGACCAGCTCCGCGCATCTGAGACTCAGATAGTTTCGCGATATTGGCTGGAGTCACCTTTCCACATTCTGAAATCAACCGTTTTCGGATCGCTTTTGCTGCGGCATTTGATACTTGCTGACTTGTAACTGAGGTAACCAGAGATTCAAAATGACTTCGGTCAGGTTTCTTAGTTGCCAGATCGCAAATCGTAGATTCTTTTATAGATTGCTCAATTATGGGCGCAAATCGCTTATCTATATCGGCGATCTCACGGATTATCTTTCGCATCTTGGTTTCAGTTATCAATTTCTCACCTGATCTAGCGAAAAGCGTCGATTCACGCGCGGAAGATTACTGCTTATTTTCGTCTATTGTTATACGCTCGCGGTATGAAGGTGGAAGCTTTATCGTTGTCTGAGATGCGCACTCACAAAAGTGAGAAGTGGCGCGGATTTCCATCTGATGTACTTCCGCTGTTTGTCGCCGAGATGGATTTTCCAATTGCCAAACCGATTCAAGATGTTTTAATGCAAATGGTCTCGCACTCAGACCTTGGCTATCTAGGTGCGATCCCTGAATTGGGTACCTCATTTGCCAACTTTGCAAAGCGTCGCTGGAATTGGGATGTAAATCCTGAATATGTGCGACTTTGCACCGATGTCGGCGTGGGCATGGTTGAAGTTCTACGTGTTACCACCAAGCCTGGCGATAAAGTGCTTATTAATTCGCCGATTTATCAGAATTTCTATAACTGGATTAATGAGACCAAAGTCCAGTTGGTAGATGTCCCTTTCAAACTTGAAACTGAATCAGGAGCCATGAATTGGTCTCTAGATTTTGCTGGAATAGAAAAGGCATATGCTGACGGAATCAAAGTCCATGCGCTTTGCAGCCCGCATAATCCACTAGGTCGCATTTTTAGCCGCGAAGAATTACTTAAGTTGGCGGAGTTAGCAAATAAATACGATGTAAAGATAATCAGTGATGAGATTCATGCACCCCTTACTTTTTCAGGACAGCACTTCATCCCATTCTTATCTTTGGGAGAAGTTGCCGCCGAAGTTGGCATCTGTGTGACTAGCGCGAGCAAAGGTTTTAATCTTGCAGGTTTAAAGTCGGCGATGATCGTGGCGCAAAGTCCGGCGAACCATGAACTCTTAGGAACGCTACCGATTTCGGTGCACTTTCGCTCCTCGCTACTTGGCGCGTTTGCTGCAGTTGCCGCCTTTGAACATGGAGATGAATGGTTGGCTGGCGCAATTTCTACCATCGAATCCAACGCACATTATTTGAAGACATTACTGAATACTCATCTTCCTACAGTTAAATATGAAATCCCAGCTTGCTCTTATTTAGCTTGGGTCGATGTATCTTCATTAAATCTTGGCGAGGATCCTGCGGCGGTTTTCTTGGAGAAGGGACGTGTCGCATTTAATGCTGGAAAAATCTATGGCCCAAATTCCACTCAATTCGTTCGAATCAATCTAGCCACCAGCGAATCTGTCCTAGCGGAGGCAGTAAATCGCATGGTTAAATCTCTGTGACCGATTTTGATGTAATCATCGCAGGAGCTGGACATAACGGACTAGTTGCTGCAAATTACTTAGCTAAGGCCGGTAAGAAAGTATTGATCCTTGAAGCTCAAGAGATCATCGGCGGTGCGACTCAGAGCGTAAAAGCCTTTGAAGATTATGATGCTCGGTTATCAAGGTACTCGTATTTAATCGCCTTACTACCGGACAAGATAATTAAAGACTTAAATTTGAATTTCCGGGTTTTATCTAGAGAGATCTCTTCCTTTTCCCCATATGCGGATGGCGGTCTCTTGGTATCAAGAAATTGGGATCAGCGCACCGCAGATTCATTTAAAAAATTGACTGGCTCTGAAAAAGAGGCGCAAGCATGGCAAGATTTCTATGGAGAGGTTGCGCAATTCGCTAGCCGAATAGCTCCCTCGATGTTGGAGCCTTTAAAAAGTAGCGCGCAATTAAAGACCCAGATTGCGATGCCGCAACTTTGGGATCAACTGATTGAAGAACCAATCGGAAATGTCATAACTGAAAGGTTCAAGAATGATTTGGTCAGAGGCGTGGTGCTAACTGATGCTTTGATCGGAACACTTTCTTCGGCATACGGAATGCAGGCAAACAACTGTTTCCTCTACCACTTGATTGGAAATGGCACCGGTGAATGGAAGGTCCCGGCTGGTGGCATGGGCGCTTTTGTCTCTGAATTACATCGGGTTGCTCTTGAAAACGGGGTACAGATTGAATGCTCTTCACGAGTAACAGATATCGATGCCGATTCAAGCGGTGTCCAAGTTACCGATATCAATAATCGGAAATTTAGCGCCAGATATTTCTTAAGTAATGCGGCACCTGAGTTCGTGTCTGCAAAGATAGAAAATCGAAGCAGTTTGGAAGGCGCTCAGATAAAGATAAACATGTTGCTAAGACGTCTGCCGAAATTCAAATCGGGCATTGACCCTAAATTGGCCTTTGCCGGGACCTTGCATCTAAACGAGAGTTTCACCGAATTAGAGCGGGCATATGACCAAGCAGTCATGGGAAATATCCCAGATGTGATTCCCGCAGAGATGTATTGCCATTCTTTAACCGATCCATCAATTCTTGGTCCAGAGTTACAAAGCGAAGGTTTCCAAACACTGACCTTATTTGGTTTGCATACCCCCGCATCTGCTTTTGATGAGAACAATAAGGAGACCACCAAAGTTGTGGTCGAACGCGCGATTGCCGGATTGAATAGTTATTTAGCAGAACCACTAGAAGAGGTAATCGCATACGCTAAAGATGGCCGGCCATGTATTGAGGCTAAATCTCCTTTGGATTTAGAAGCTGATGTATTCCTGCCTCGAGGAAATATTTTCCATAAAGATCTGACGCTTCCATTTGCCGAGAGCGGCGATGAGATTGGTAAATGGGGAGTTGAGACCAATCTGCCTAATGTTTTTATCTGCGGTGCTAGCGCAAAGCGCGGTGGCGGCGTAAGTGGTATTCCAGGACACAATGCCGCAATGGCAGTCTTAAATAGTTAAGGCTAAAGTCACCTCATGGCAAGAAAAGAGACTGTCGCAATAACTGCAGGGCGTCCAGATCACGAGAAGGGCGCTTCGTTAAATCCTCCAATTCAATTGACCTCTACCTTCCTTGCAGGAACACCAGTTGGTTATGGCAGATATGGCAACGAGACTTGGTCGGCCTTGGAAAGTGCTATCAGTCAATTGGAGAATGCCCAGCACACCTTGATCTTCTCATCTGGCATGGCCGCGATAAGCGCGGTATTTAATATGTTGCCTGTCGGCGCAGTAGTCACCGCTTCCAATCAAGGTTACAACGGAACTATGAGTTTTCTAACTAAAGCTCATGAAATGGGTCGACTCGAAGTTAGATTTATTGATGTTTGCAACACAGATGAAGTCCTTGCAGCAATTCCCGGGACACAATTACTATGGTTGGAATCTCCAACAAATCCAAGGCTCGATGTAGTTGATCTACCAGTTGTTATCAAGGCCGCGAAAGAAGCGGGTATCGGAGTGGCTGTCGACAATACCTTTGCCACCCCGCTGAATCAGAACCCATTGGATCTTGGCGCCGATCTAGTGATGCAATCAGTAACTAAGTTTCTAAGCGGGCATAGTGATGTACTTATGGGTGCAATCTCAACTAATGACGAGGCCCTCAAGACAAGATTGGAATGGCAGAGACAAATTGGAGGCGCGATCCCTGGTCCGCAAGAGGCCTGGCTTGCGCTACGTGGCATTCGCACCTTCCCGATACGCGTAAAGGCAAGTTCTGAGAGCGCTTTAGAAATTGCGAAGCGCTTGAGTGTCCATCCAAAGGTCGCTGTAGTTCGATACCCGGGACTTCCTACCGATCCGCAACATGAACGAGCCAAGAAATTTATGCGCGGTTTCGGTGCAGTGGTCTCTTTTGAGGTCAAAGGTGATGCAGCGGCAGCCGATAAAGTTTGTGAAGCCGCTAAATTGATTACTTACGCCACTAGTTTGGGTGGCGTCGAAACGCTTTGGGAGCGCCGCCGTCGTTGGAGTACTGAGAGCCGTGAGGTTCCAGAGAATCTAATCCGAATTAGCGTTGGCCTAGAGAGCGTCGAAGATCTTTGGGATGACATCTCGCAAGCCTTAGATAAGATTTAGATTTCTTTTCTTAGCCATAGATTACAATTAGAGCGTGAAAATCTTCCGCCGTATCGCAGCTCTAGCCACCGTCTCTGTCTTGGCGTTTAAAGCGGTCGGTTCGTTTCTTTCTTGGGTAGAGAAGCAAGAAGATTCACCAGCTTCGGTCTGGGCCGAAGATGATGAATTCGAAGATGCTTAAGCTTTAAACACTAGTTATTAGTTAACCAAACAGCACTTCGTGGCGGTAAATTGCCACTCGTATTGCCTCTTGTATCGCCACTTGCAAGGAGAACTTCACCTTCAAACTTATAGTTTTCTTCGGTGGTATTTAAAATAACCGTGATTTGCCCGCGGCGATAACTCAAAATTCCATCAGTTGATAGCCATTGAATATCGCCACTTCCTATAAATCGCTCTTTTCTGATCGCAATTGCACGGCGATAAAGATTCAAAGAAGAGTCTGCATCATTTTCCTGCGCTTCGACTGTGTAGTTGCGCCAGGAATCCTGAAGAGGTAGCCAAGGTTTACCAGTGGTAAAACCAAATGGCGCTCTATCTCCGCTCCAAGGTAGCGGAACTCGTGCACCATCGCGCCCTTTCTCCTTGCCGCCAGTGCGAAAGTAAATTGGGTCTTGTCGATCGCCATCTGACATTTCTCCAGTTGGTAATCCAAGTTCTTGACCATTGAAGATATATGTAGAACCAGGAAGCCCAAGCACGAAGAGAGCCATTGCTCTTGCAGCATCTGCGCCAATTCTTGAAGCCACGCGCTCGCAATCATGATTGGAGAGGCACCACGTTGGCCAAGCCGCCTCAGCTTTCACCAAATCTAAAGTGTTCGAAATATTTTCATATAGATGTTTACTTTCAAAAGGTGAGTTCATCACATCGAAATTGAAGAATTGCTGCAGTTCATCTTTTCGAACATACAAAGTTGCTCTGGTCGGGGGCTGCACCCAAATCTCAGCAACTGCCATGATGTCTCGTCCTTGATAACTATCAAATAATTTTCGCCATTTTCTATAGATCTCATGTACGCCATCTCGGTCAAAGAAAGGGTTCGAGGCCAATAGCTCATTGCGTTTCGCTGGTTCCATCAATACATCTAGACGAAGCGCGGCACTTAATCCTTCTGGATCCGCATGATCTTTATGGATTTCTTCTTTTACCAGACCATGTGCAACGTCGATTCTAAAACCATCTGCACCTAGTTCGATCCAGAATCGGAAAGTAGCTTCAAAATCCTGATTCACCTCCGGGTTATCCCAATTTAGGTCGGGCTGACTTGAATCAAAGAGATGTAGGTACCACTGACCATCTGGAAGTTGTGTCCAAGCTGGTCCGCCAAAGAGCGAATACCAATTATTCGGCGGCGTGTTTTGATCTTTCCCGTCATAAAAATGAAAACGATTGCGCGCAGCGGAACCCTTTGGTGAAGCAAGCGCTTCTTTAAACCAAGCGTGCTCGCTGGAGAAATGATTTGGAACCACATCTACCAGTACGCGTAGTCCAAGGGCGTGTGCTTTATCAAACAATTCCTTTGCATCGGCTAACGTGCCAAATCTTGGATCAACATCGCGGGGATTAGCGACATCGTAGCCACCATCTTTATTCGGACTGGTGTAGAAGGGGCTTAACCAGATCGCATCCACACCAAGATCGCGGATATATTGCAATCTTGAAGTGATTCCTGGCAGATCGCCTTCACCATCGCCATTACTATCTTGAAAAGAGCGGGGATAAATCTGATAAACGATCGCTTCATTCCACCATTTAGATTTAGGATTAGGATTTTGTTGAACCACGGCTAAACTTTAACCCATGAGTGAAGCAGAAAAGTTAGATCGTTTTCAGGCACACGGCAAGGAATTTCTCGATGTCTTATCGACCATTCCTGAAGCGCATCGCTACACCACGGTAGACGGTGGTTGGTCTGCTGCTTATGTGGTTCACCATATGGCGGATGCTGAGTTACATTTTGCATCGAGATATTTACATGCAATCGGCGATGTGACGCCAAATGTCGTACCTTTCGATGAAGAGGCATATCCAGAGCGCGTGCAATACGCACTTCGCAAAGTGAAGACCTCATTAGCTGCATTAGTAGGCATTAGAACCATGGCCGCTGAGATTCTAGCCAACGCTACGGATGCAGATTGGAAAAAGGTTTCCAAGCACCCGGAACTTGGCGCCGTTACGTTATCTGAGCTCTTTGAGAAAGCCGATGGTCACATCGTCTCGCACACCCAACAGTTGCGCGAGATTGCAGCACACTTCTAGTAACTATTTCTCAGGTAAACGCTTTTCGATATCTTTCAGTAATTGATGTACTTCAGCGGAGATTTGCTTTAATTCGGCAACTTCCATTTTTGCAATTTCAAATTCTGCCAAACTGGCTTCATGGGTCTCTGAGATTTGTTTATCCATCTTCTCTGAATTTATAGATTGACCTACCATGATTATCGATAGTAAGACCAACTGTAAGAAGGTTTGTGCTACCCAAGAGACAATGACGATTACATCATGCGATTGGATTGCTTTAGGAAGCGAAATTAAAGCAATGAACGCAAACAGATATGCGCAGGCCATCGTGCCTACGCCAGAAGTGACTAATACCGCTAATTTACGATTGAACTTATTAATTACTGACGAGGTCATGGTTCAAGGGTATTAGACTGCGCACTATGTCTAAAGTACTTGGTTCGTTACCGGTCGGTGAACGTGTCGGAATTGCGTTCAGCGGGGGATTGGACACATCTGTGGCAGTTGCATGGATGCGTAACAATGGTGCGATTCCATTTACCTACACCGCAGATCTGGGTCAATATGACGAACCAGATATCGCATCCGTACCTAGTCGCGCCAAAGAATACGGAGCCGAAGGCTCACGATTAGTTGATTGCAAGCTGGCAATGGTTGAAGAAGGCCTTGCCGCTATCGCATGCGGGGCATTCCATATCCGTTCTGGCGGAAAACAATATTTCAATACCACTCCGATTGGTCGAGCAGTAACCGGAACTTTATTAGTGCGCGCGATGATGCAGGATCAAGTATCGATTTGGGGAGATGGTTCGACTTACAAAGGCAATGACATCGAACGCTTCTATCGTTACGGATTATTGGCTAATCCTTCTCTACGCATTTACAAACCTTGGCTTGATCAAAAATTCGTTTCCGAGTTGGGTGGACGAAAAGAGATGTCCGAATATTTGGTCAAACATAAACTTCCTTATCGCGACAGTGTAGAGAAGGCCTATTCCACCGATGCCAATATTCTTGGAGCAACACACGAGGCTAAATCATTAGAATTCTTAAATTCCAATGTCGAGATTGTCAATCCAATCATGGGCGTTAAGTTCTGGGATCCAAGCGTTAAGATTGAAACCGAAGATGCAACCATCGAATTTTCGCAAGGTCGTCCAGTTGCTATAAACGGTAAGACCTTTGAAGATGTCGTAGCTTTGATGCGCGAAGCAAATTCCATCGGCGGTCGTCACGGTTTAGGCATGTCGGATTTAATAGAGAACCGAATTATTGAAGCTAAGAGTCGTGGAATCTATGAAGCACCAGGCATGGCACTTCTCTTCATTGCATACGAACGCTTGATCACCGCGATCCATAACGAAGATACGATTGCTAATTACCATGCCGAAGGACGTCGTTTAGGTCGTTTGCTTTATGAAGGACGTTGGTTCGATCCGCAATCATTAATGTTGCGTGAATCATTGCAACGTTGGGTTGCTTCCGCGGTAACCGGAAAAGTGACTTTACGCTTACGTCGAGGTGATGATTATTCAATAATTAATACCGAAGGACCGGCCTTTAGTTATCATCCTGAGAAACTATCTATGGAGCGGACCGACGATGCCGCATTTGGTCCAGTAGACCGCATCGGTCAACTAACTATGCGAAATCTAGATATCGCAGATACCCGTTCTAAGTTAGAACTTTATGCATCGCAAGGCCAGTTAGGTGATGGCCAATTTAAATTAGTTAGCGAGATTGAGAACTCTAAGGAGTAACTAACCGATCAGCTCTTCTTTATGGCTGCGGCTAACATCATGGATGCAGGCCAAATTCTCTGGTATGACCTGGCAATTTAGGCAGAGCAAGAAAAGTTCATGGCAATTTTGATTTGAACAGTTATAGAACTGATTGGTTGGTTGGCTACAAACATCGCATTTGCCAATTACCTTAGTTTCATCGCTGAAGTTGATAGCCATGCGATTATCGAAGGTATAGAGCGAACCTTCCCAGTGTGAAGAATCTGCGAACTTATTGCCATACCTGACGATGCCGCCTTCGATCTGGTAGACCTCTTTAAATCCACGATTTACCATAACTGCAGAGAGGATTTCGCAGCGAATTCCACCGGTGCAATAGGTGACAATCGGCTTCTCTTTTAGTTCGTCGTATTTGCCGCTTTCGATCTCTTTAATGAAATCTCGAGTGGTAACTGTATCTGGGACAACGGCATTTTTGAATTTACCAATTTTTGCTTCGTAAGCATTTCGTCCATCGAAGAAGACGACCTCTTCGCCGCGCTCTTCGACCAATTTATCGACTTCATATGGCTTTAAATGTTTACCACCATTTACTACGCCATTGATATCGACTTTGATCTCATCAGGTGCGCCGAATGCGACTAATTCATCACGAACTCGAACTCGTAGGCGAGGGAAGTCTTGCCCAGTTCCATCTGACCATTTGAAATCTATCTTCTTGAATCCAGGGTATTCCTTGGTCTGGCGCACATATTTTTTAAGCGCCGACATATCTCCACCCAAGGTGCCATTAATCCCGTGTTTGGAGATCAAGATGCGACCTTTGATACCAAGAGATTCGCAGAGATGCTTCTGCCAAAGGCGCACTGCATCGGGGTCTGCGATAGGCGCGAACCCGTAATACAGAATGACCTTTGGTAGTTCCATGTTCAAAATTCTAGGCTATCAGGTCAAGCCAGGAAAATTATTGCGCCAAGAGCTCTTTGGCTCGCTGATATTCATCTGCGCTAATTTCACCATTTGCGAAGCGACGATCAAGAATTTCTCGAGGCGTCTCTTTACCAAAACTCACAGTCGAATTCGTGGCAGTATTGGATTTCTTGTTATTTCGAATGACTCGAATTAATGCCCAGATTCCGAGGGCCATTAATATGATGAAAAAAATTCCCATTCCAATGCCGTTGTATCCGTGACCGCCATAAAAGCCATTCATGCCATCCCAATGATCATTATCCCAACCCACAATTTCCCCCTTAATCCAAAGTATTTACTGACTGATTTGTACATGGCGAAACTTAGAAAGTACCTAGAAATTGCCTTAGTTATTTAGAGGGTTTAAAGATTTTATGGGTGAATGGTTATATAAATCTTACTTTTAGCCAAGTTGGATAGGTTTATTGTCCAACATGAATTTTAGTAGCAAGGACAGCGGGATCCGTCATATTCCATGTTTGCTGATATTCGACGACTTGGAAGCCGAGCGATTTATATAATTTCAAGCCGGCATTTGATGATTGTAAGCAGATCACTTTGGTACCAAGTCGCTCCTGCTCTTTTAGCATATATTTCATCAACTCTGCGCCGTAACCTTTTCGTTGGTTTTCGGCCGGCGTAGCTACATCAAAACATCCAGCAAAGTCTCCTTCAACTAGGAAGAGAGAGGTGCTCACCGGCGTACCTTTGTCATAAAGCACATATCGATATGTTGAATCTTTCCCAAAAGTCGGATTGAAAATAGCTTCCATTATTTCTTCAGATAATCCAAAAGTTTCGATTAGCATCTTCTTGTTTAGAGCCGAATCTTCTCTTGATTCAGTGCGCTTTACCGTTAAATTTTCGGGTAATTTATATTTGTCGTACCTTTCATCTACTGCATAACACATAAATGGAGTTGCGTGGCTTGGGGTATATCCACGCTCATTTAAAGTGTTTGCATGATTTAGCCCTGCACCAGCTAGAGAGATACTGTTCTTAATATTCCAAGTGGCTATTTTTTCAAGTACTTCGGATATTACATCACTTGCACCATCATAAATAGCGGCAGTATTCAAGAAAGTTGCAGCAAGACCAGAGTAAAATAAAAAAGAATTTGATATCCGCTCATTTGTTATTAGAGAATCAGAAGTTTCCATCATTTTGAATAAGTTGTAAAAAGATCTACGGACATAATCTAAATTCGATCCGGCTTCATTTTCAGGGTCACGATAAATGACCTCTTTAAATTTAGACAAATGCTCTCCTAACACGAGATGTGTTTTGGCGCTTTGGTGGGTTGTGTAGGATTCGAACCTACGACCCAGTGATTAAGAGTCACTTGCTCTACCAACTGAGCTAACAACCCAAAGTCTGAACGGAGCCGACCCTATCAAGGCGCTTCGGCTTGGCAAAATCAAGGCGCACCGAGTTTTACTGGTAATTAACCGCTTTTTATATTCAAAAGAGCAAAAATTGGCTCTATGAGAGCCAGAAGTATCTGGGCCATTGCGCTGCTTATGATCATCAGTGTTTCAAATGCAAATAGCGCTGCAATAAATGCGGATACCGCACTCAACAGTTTAAGCGTCAAAGGCCGTGCACCTAAGACTGGATATGCACGGGATCAATTTGGACAGCAATGGGCGGATATCAATCGCAATGGTTGCGATACCAGAAATGACATTTTGAAACGAGATTTAACTGGCGTGGTTCTAAAACCAAAGACTCATGATTGTGTGGTTTTAGTTGGTGTACTTCTGGACCCATATTCTGGCAAGACCATTAATTTCGTCAGAGGAAATGTCACAAGCATGGCAGTGCAAATCGATCATGTAGTTTCTTTATCTAATGCCTGGCAGACTGGAGCCTTCAAGTTAACTTTCGCTGAACGGACTCAATTTGCCAATGATCCATTGAATCTTTTGGCAGTCGATGGACCATTGAATTCTCAAAAAGGCGATGGCGATGCTGCAACCTGGTTACCACCGTTAAAGAGTTACCGTTGCAAGTATGTGGCACGACAGATTGCCGTGAAAATTAGATATGGACTCTGGGTAACGCCACCTGAGAAGAGCGCGATGAAAAGTATTTTGGCAAAATGCCCGAAAGAAACTTTGCCCATCTAATAACTAGATGGCATCTCCGTTCTTTTCGCCGGTTCTGATTCTGATCACGGAATCGATCGGTGAAACCCAAATCTTGCCATCACCGATTGAGCCAGTATTTGCAGCTTTGGTAATTGCTTCAACGATTGTCTTAACCTCGTTATCTTCGGCGATAAGTTCAACTTTTACCTTAGGTATTAGATCAACTTTGTACTCGGCACCTCGATAAACC
>CAWULI010000004.1:0-25671 GCA_963923155.1 uncultured bacterium | reverse complement strand
ACTGCAAGAATCGCTAACGCACTATGGCACCGAAATTTAGAATTGGTATTTATCGGGGTTGCCGGTGCAGAGCGCGTTAGAAAATACCGTCATCCGCTGCCAACTGAAAATGTGGTTGGTAATCGAATCGTGGCCTCTATTTGTGCGCGTCGCAAAGGTTTAATTGCTTCGGTTACCCGAATCGTCGCATTCAATAACGAAGAGATTGGTTCTTATAAAAATCTCTTGCAAGTCGAAGCAGCGCTACTAGATGTAACAAGAGTCGGCGCGAAGTTTAGTGAACCAATCGAAGCTGCTATTTTGGCCTACCCGAAATTCGGCTTTGCAAGTGATGAATGGACCAAACATCATCAAGGTGGTCCAACCGGCTATGCGCCGCGAGATTGGCCGGCAAACCGCGAAAGCGCACAATCGATTCTAAATAATCAACCAATCGCTTGGAATCCGACTGCTGATGGCTGGAAGTGTGAAGACACGATTCTGGCAACCAGTACCGGTGTTGAGATTATGAGCGTGGATCCCAGCTGGCCGGTTCTGCAGATTGCAGGCAGAGCGCGGCCAGATATCCTCCTCAAATAGCTAGTTAATAACCATTAAGTAACGACCCGCTTAACTTCATTGACTTACCCCTGCGCAGGGGGCAGACTGCCGCCTAAGAGGTCAAACCACTGGGGGTCTGATGAGCAGAGTTGCACTCGTAGCGCTTGCTAGACCTACCTTTGATTTAGCCATCGCTGAGCGTAATTTTCAAGGTGCCCGCAATTTACTGGCAGAACTTGGCGCAGAAGTGGTCGGACCAGCAGAGTTGGTAATGACCCCAGAGGATGTCGCTGCTGTTGGCGATATGCCAGAAGCAGATCTATACATATTACTAACGGCATCTTTTAGCGATGCTTCTCCGGCAGTCGATCTACTTTCTAGAGTGCCAGGACCAGTACTTGGCTGGTCAATGCGCGAACCAGGGGAAGTAGGCGAGCGTTTGAAATTGAATTCGATGTGCGGAATCAATTTAGCTGCACATGCGCTAATGAGTAGCGGTCAATCACTAAGACATCTACATGGCAATTTTGATGAACCGGAAGTAAGAACAAAGTTAAGCGAAGCACTTAAAGGAAATATGCCAAGTGCGCTCGCGCCAGAAAGCAAGTCAGGAGATTTAGCTTCCGAAGAGGTCGTGCGCCATGCACTCAATCTGCTATCTCATAAGAAAATTGGCGCGATTGGTGATGCTCCAAATGGTTTCACACCATGTTTATATAACCCAAAACAATTAGAGCAGAACTTTGGTATTGAAGTCATCAACATTCCAATCACAAATGCCTTCGAGCGAATCAACGCAGTTTCAGCAGGAGAACAAGAGGGCAGTTATCAAGTCGCGCTCGCGCAACAACCATCATTAGCCAATGTAGATGTGGCACAGGCTAAGAAAGTTTCCGCAGCGGAAGTTGCCTTTGATAAATGGCGCTATGAAGCAAAGCTTGATGCAATTGCGGTCAGATGTTGGCCAGAATTTCCCACCGAATTAGGCGCTTGCGTCTGTTCTTCACTCGGGCGGATCTCAGATCGTGGCACCGTCACTACCTGCGAACGGGATGTGCTTGGCGCCGTGACTATGTTGGTCTGCGAGGCGCTTGGTTCTGATCAAAATTATTTAGTGGATATAGTCGATTTAGATGTTAGTAAAAATCTAATTCGACTATGGCATTGCGGTTCTGCAGCTACCAAATTGGCAGCGGACCCAAAGAACGCTACTCAATCGATTCATTGCAATCGAAAACTTGGCGTAGCCGGAGATTTCCCGCTCAAAACCGGGCCAGTAACGCTGTTCCGGATTGATCGGGATGTGGATCCAAATAATAAAACGGGTCTACGAATGGTTGTGAGCCGAGGGGAATCAATCCCAGCTCCCAATCGCTTTCAAGGAAATACTGCAACGGTCGTAACAGAGGCCGATGCGGGATTTTTGGTGAATGGAATCGTCACAGGTGGATACCCACATCATCTAGTTATCTCTTGGATCGATGTGCGACCTGGTATTCGTCGTATGGCGAAAATGTTAGGGATACCCCTCACTGAATGGTAAAAACACAAATAGAAAAAGGACAATCAATGAAGAAAAAGAACCTCCGTCTTGGAGTGATTGCTGCGGTTGCACTTGCATTCGTACTCCCACAGTCAGTGGTGCAAGCAGCTGACACTCCAACATTTGGAAAAGCATGTACTCAGGAAGGCGTAAGTACCGGTACTTCTACCGATTCTCTCGTCTGCAAGAGTTTAAATGGCAAACTGGTATGGCAGAAAGTTCGCCTTGGCGCGACCTATGGAACACCGGTTAAGTCATTAACCCCACCTAAGGGAACCATCGAGTTCCACCACTGGCGCCCAGAAGACAAGGCAGTTTTCCAAACCATCATCGATAAGTTCCAGGCGCAATATCCTGGTACTTTCGTAAATCAAGTTGTGATGAGTTCGGTTGATTACACCAACTTGGCTTATGCAAAGATCAGCGCAAACAAGAAGGCTGCACTATTCGTTACCAGCCGTGGTGGACAGTTCAACCAGTTCTATGCCGGCGGATTACTAAAGGACATCACTGATCAACGTTATGTAAAGCAGAACGTGATTCAGAGCGCACTTACCCCAGGAATCGTAAATGGAAATGTTTACGGTGTTCCTTACCAATCTCTATTTAACAACCCGCTTTACAACGCAGATATGTTCGCTAAGAATGGCTGGAAGGTACCAACCACTTGGTCACAGACACTTGCCTTCTGTAAGACCGCTAAGGCTGCCGGAGTAATTCCATTTGCTTGGCCAGCAGCAACTCGCGGAAACGCAGGTCAGATCCTTAATGCTTTCTTGATGAATGCTGACAATAATTACGCGACAATGGCAGCACACGTTGCAGCTATTGATACCGGCAAAGAGACCGTACAGAGCGATTGGTTCAAGGCGATTGCTAACAAGTACAAGCAGATGAACGATGCAGGTTGCTTCCCAGCAAACGTCTCTGGCTATAACGACACTGCAGCCCCTGCAGATTTCGCAGCTGGCAAAGCCGCGATCTACCCAACCGGTTCATTTGGTATCAGCACCGTAGTCGGTCTAAACCCAGCGATGTCTGGCAAGATCAAGATGTTCGGCATGATCACAACTGATAGCAAGCCACTTTATGAAGGTATCACCAACAACACCTTCATCTTGAGCGTAAATGCAAAGGCATCTTCAACAGATCAGAAGATCGCAAATGCATTCCTCTCATATCTAGTAACACCTGAAATCGCACAAATCTACGCGGTCGGAACTTCACAGCACGTTTCGGTCATTAACGTTGATTATGCGGCAAACGTTAACTTGTTGAACGTCTCAGATATCATGGGTAAGAAGTTGCTTCTTGCGCCACGTTTCTTGTTCAATAACGTAAATGGTGTTCGTAACCCACTTGAGGATGCTTTGATTGCAATCGGTGGCGGCGCAGATGTCGATAAGACTCTCGCTAGCACCGCAGCAACTATCAAATCTAATTTAGGTGCTTAATTAGCGAACTAACCGCGAACAGCAGCACCTCCTTAATCGGAGGTGCTGCTGTCGTGCGCAAAAAGCGTCGCACTAGCCCAGTGTTGATTGCGATGGCAATTCCAGCGTTGCTGGTCTATGCCTTTCTATATTTATATCCATCAATCCAAAACCTTCTATATTCATTAACGCGCTGGGACGGGGTTACTAAATCTGAATTCGTAGGGCTACGTAACTTTCAGTACATGCTCTCAAGCGACATCTTGTTTCGAAAAATCCTTGGAAACAACTTAAAATTCACGCTCTTTGTCGTGATCTTCCAAACCTCTTTTTCGCTTCTTTTCGCGATTTTTCTAGCTAAAAACAGTAAGAGCAACATCTTCTTTAGAACTCTATTCTTCTTCCCGACCATCCTCTCATCGGTATCGGTTGGTCTTATCTGGACCTTCTTGTACAACCCTAATTACGGCTTCATCAATGCAAGTTTGAAATCAATCGGATTAGACAAACTTGCCATCAATTGGTTGGGTGACACCAGATATTCATTACTTGCAGTAGCCCTAACCCAAGTTTGGTTTCATACCGGTCAGATGGTCGTTATATATGTTGCAGGATTGCAACAGATTCCGCAAGAACTTTATGAAGCGGCAGAGGTCGATGGCGCAACTAGATGGCAACAATTCAAGAGCGTCACTTGGCCAATGGCGCTACCAACTACAGCGGTGGTAATGGCTTATACAACAATTCAATCCTTTAGGGCCTTTGATCTGATTTACGCGATGACCCAAGGTGGTCCGCTTAATTCTTCTGATGTTTTAGTTACTAATATTTTCAATTTAGCTTTTGTTGGCTACAAATTGGGTTATGCCTCTGCTCAAACAATCTTTTTGGTAATAATGATCATGTTGATAACTTGGCTTCAACGTCGCACTTTCCGTATCGATTATGGAATTAAATCATGATCTTTAACTTCGGCCGAAGAATTCTACTTACTATCTTTTCGATAGCTGTGATTATCCCAACTTCAATCGTGGTCTTAGGAACCTTCAAGAGCGATTTCGAGATCTATTCGAAACCAATGGCGCTACCCAAAGTCTTTAGCTTGAAGAATTTCAAGACTTTATTTGATACGACTAATATCAGTACCCCATTTAAGAATTCGGTATTTGTTTCGCTCTTTTCGGTTTTCTTTACTTTGTTACTGGCATCATTAGCAGCGTATTCGATTTCGCGCATGATTACTGTTACCGGAAAGGTGCTCTTCTTCTTATTCTCACTTGGTTTAGCGATTCCCGGTCAGGTCAATATCGTCCCGATTTACACGCTCTTTGTTAAATTGCATTTAAACAACTCTCTATATGGCTTGATTTTGGTCAATATCGCGCTGAATTTGCCGCTTTCCATTTTTATCCTCACGGCTTTCTTAAAGGATCTACCAAAGGAGATGTTTGAGGTTGCCAACATTGATGGCGCAGGGCATTGGCGCATTTATCGTTCAATTGCGCTACCACTTGCAAGACCTGCGGTTGGTGCGACTGCAATCTTCTTATTCGTGATCTGCTGGAACGACTTGCTCTATCCGTTGATGTTAATCAACGAACAGAGTAAGAAGACCTTGCCGCTTACCTTGATTGATTTCCGTGGTGAATTTGCAACTAGCTACTCAATGTTATTTACCGCAATCATGGTGGCATCTTTACCTATGGTGATTATGTATTTATTGATGCAGAAGCAGTTCCAATCTGGTCTGACTGCAGGAGCTGTGAAGGGATGAGCACTGCGACTACCAATCAACGCGCCGCCCGCATCGCTGATCAATTATTAGAATTGATTGAAGTCAGCAAATTAAATCCAGGGGATCGCTTACCATCTGAACGTCAACTATCAGAGTTACTTGATGTTAGCCGTCCGTCTCTTCGTGAAGCGCTACATATTTTGCAGGCAAAGGGAATGGTTGCGATTCGCCATGGCCAAGGTACCTTTGTCGAGGAACCTTTAGTAGTCCAGGAACTCCGTGCTTCGGTTATGTCGCGCGAACACGATCTCAATGAACTCTACGATGCGCGTGAAATCTTGGAAGTTCCCGCGGCGAAGAAAGCTGCCGAAAAGGCCACCAAAGAAGATTTACGTACTTTGCGTGCTACTTTGAATCAGATGGATGCGATAGCTCAAAGCGAGTTAATTGATTACGATCAACTTAAATATTTAGATGCAAAATTTCATTTGACTATCGTTGGGATAGCAAAGAATAGGTTTTTAAATCAGACCTTGCACGTATTGCAAGATGTGATGGGTATGTCTATGGAGACTACTTTGCGGCTTCCAGGACGTTTGCAGATCTCTGCCCGCGAACACGAAGCGATTTTAAATGCAATCGAAGCAGGGGATGGCGAGTTAGCTGCAAGGCTTTCCCATCAACATATTGAAGGTGCGCGTAAGACCGCTTTGCAGGAAGCGAAGTAATGCTTTGAGCAAGATTCAAGTTCTTTGTGCTGGTGTAATTACTGCAGATACCGTTGCGCTAGTCGATAAGTATCCGGCAGCGGATGAACGAGTGTTAGCCGAAGCAATAGTCAGATCAAGTGGCGGCCCCGCAACAGTTGCAGCGATTGCGCTAGCAAGGTTAGGTATTAAGTCGGCAATTGTCGGAACTGTCGGCGATGATCAAGATGGCCAATTAGCCTTAGATGCATTTAAGCGAGAGGGTGTAGACGCTTCTGGCGTGAATGTATCTACAACACCAACTTCGGGCAGCGTGATTGTGGCATCAAAATTGCAGAGCACCAGAGCGATCTCAACTAGACAACCGGTTACACAGATGGCGCCAAATGATCAAGCTAAGAAATTAGCGGCTTCGGCAGATTGGATTCATGTTGATCATGTTGGAATCAATAACTTAAATAATCTAGGAATTACTCGTGGCAAAGGACCCAAAATCTCTTTCGACGCTGGTTATGGCGCTAAAAGTTTTGATGTAAAGCAAGTGGATCTCTTTGCACCAAATGATCGCCAAATGTCTGAGCGTTACCCGGAACTAGATGTTGCTGCAGCGGTACAAAGAGATTCTGAAATAGGTGAAAATATCGTCGTTGCCACTATGGGATCTAAAGGCTCAATTGGTTTTTCTAAAATTACTGGCTTAGTAACCGCCGCACCTATAAGAACAGAGATCGTGAGCACGCTTGGCGCAGGCGATGTCTTCCACGGTGCACTACTTGCTCAATTAATAGAAGGGCTAGATTTAAAGAGCGCTATGGAGCGAGCAAATGTCGTGGCTGCGCTCTCATGTCGCGGTCTAGATGGGCAATCTGCGATTCCAACGAAGCACGAATTGGAAATATTCTTAAATGAGAGCAAAAGAGGCTAAATAATGGGGAAATTAGCGAAGATTTCAAGGCCATCAGGTGCGCTAGCTATGGTGGCAGTTGATCAACGCGAAGCGCTACGTGGCATGTTTGCCAATCATCAAAGTACGCCGGTAGCTGATAGCCAACTTACTCAATTCAAAGTAGATGTGGCTCGCGAATTAACACCTTATGCTTCGGCGCTTTTAGTTGATCAAGAATTCGGTATTGACGCAATTGTCGATCAAAAGGCGATGGCACCAAACTCTGGATTAATTGCTGCGGCAGATTTGCTGATTGGACCAGCAGGTGGCGCGGCTACTGATACCAAAGTAGATCCCGAAGTTGATCCGATGCACATGAAAGCAATTGGCGCAGCAGGTTTAAAGTTCCTAGTACTTTGGCGAAAAGATGAATCAGCAGAAGAGCGAGCAAAGTTGGTTGCCGAATTTCAAGATTATTGCGATAGGTCAGGTCTGCCCTCAATTATCGAGATCATCGTCAAACCTTCAAAGAACGGCAATTTCGATCGCGAAGAAGAGATAATCGAAGCCGCGCGCGAAGCACGGAAATGGAAGCCAGATCTATTTAAAGCAGAGGTTCCATTTCATGGCGAAGGTGATTTGAATTTGATCCGTAAGAATGCTGAAAGAATCTCTGAGGCAATTGACGGGCCATGGGTAGTTCTTTCCAACGGCGTTAAGCAACCATTTTTCTTGGAAGCGGTGAAAACTTGCTGCCAAGGTGGCGCGAGCGGATTCTTAGCCGGCCGTGCAATCTGGGCCGATATTGTCGGAGCGCCAGATATTCCAAAGGCGCTTCGAGAAATTTCAGTTCCGCGACTTAAAGAGTTATCTGAGATCGTAGATAAGTACGCGCGAATCTGGAATTAATTAATTCATTTCAGAAAGTAGCACCGGTCTACCTTCGGCAATACTCTTCTGCGCTGCTAAACCAGTGATCACGCTGGTCGCACCATCGCTCAAAGTCACCTCTGCTTTGGTTTTATTGAGGATAGCCTCTCTAAATTTCACATGTTCGATATAGGAAGCGCCGTAGTGGTGACCAAGATACTTAACACTCAAATCGATAACTTGCTTTACTTCGCTACCTTTACCAGTACCGGTCTGGCCGCCCCAAGCGCTGGCTTTGCCCCAATCTTCGCGGCGTGAGTAGCGCACATTCATAGATGGCAAGAATGACTCGAGTTTTCCTTCATCTCCAACAACCGTGAGAATCTCTTTGTCATAAGTACCTTCAGCAAACATGCAGAGGTCCAACATGGCGCGAATACCATTCTTATAATCAAGGATTACAAATGCATTGTCCAACATATCTGCCGGAACACCATCATATTTCTCATCGAGAAAGTTAACGTTCTGTCCGCCAGATGCATAGACCTTCTCGGGAGTCGAACCAATAATCAAATCCATTAAATTGAAATAGTGGCAACATTTTTCTACCAAGGTGCCACCAGTGCGTTTGGTGAAGCGGTTCCAGTTATCGACCTTTGGGTAGAAAGGTTCGCGATGTTCACGGATCGATACTTGGTGAACTTTTCCGACCGCACCGTTTTTACTGCGTTGAATAACTTCGTTAACAGGTGGCATGAAGCGATATTCAAGCCCCATCCAGGTAAGCGCTTTACGCTTTGAATCCCAATCGATGATTTTCTTGCAATCGGCAACTGTGGTGGCGAGTGGTTTCTCGATAAAGACTGCGATATCTGTGGCGAGCGCAGCTTCTAGGACATTGACGTGAGTGTCATTCGGGGTTGCAATTACCACGGCATCAACGAGATTGGAATCCAAAAGATCTTGGTAATTTTCAAATAGTTTAGGTGAGCTACCTGCGACCTTACTTGCCAGGTCACGAGAACCTTGATTGAGATCGGCGATAGCAGTGACGCTGGCCCCGCCCATAATCTTGATGTTCTCGATATGTTCGCGCCCCATGCTGCCTGCGCCGATAATCCCGTATCTAAGCATGGCGAAAGGCTACTAAAGTTCCTTAAAGGTTAGACCACTTTATAAGAACCTCTTGCGAAAGGCTTGAAATTATGCGTAATTCGCCCCTAGACTGCCACCAGAGGTCAGACCACTGGGTCTTTTTACCTTGTAAATAGAGAAGGATTTTTCGAGACAGGAGCGATTGATGGCAACACCTCCACAATTCTTGCTCCATCACGATGGCGACAATGTTGCTGTTGCGATGGATGATCTAGAACCCGGAACCCTGCATGGCTTATCTGTGAAAGAGGGCACTGCTTACACCGAAGTGCTCAATCACGCGATTCCCTTGGGACATAAGTTTGCGCTGACCGATATTCCAGAGGGCGGCGAGATCATCAAATATGGAATCAAAGTTGGACTGGCATCAGCTCCAATCAAAAAAGGCGATTACATACATACACACAACATGAGGAGTTATCGATGGGAAGCAAGCCGCGCTTAACAGGATACCGACGTCCAAACGGCACAATCGGTATCCGTAATCACGTAATCATCTTGCCATTAGATGATTTATCCAACGCTGCTGCAGAAGCAGTAGCAAGAGTTATCCCAGGAACTTTGGCGCTGCCACATGCTTTTGGTCGCCTTCAATTCGGTGAGGACTTGGAATTAACTTTCCAGACTTTGATCGGCACTGGCATGAATGCCAACGTTGCCGCAGTCGTGGTCATCGGTATCGAACCAAAATGGACCAATCGCGTCGCCGAGGGAATTGCAAAGACTGGTAAGCCGGTTGCAGCTTTCTCAATCGAAGGCAAAGGTGATCTACAAACTATTGCTGAAGCATCTCGCGCCGCCGCACTCTTCTTACAAGATGCATCTGGTTTAGAACGAGAAGTCGCTGAAATCGGCGAGATGATCATGTCCGTCAAATGCGGCGAATCAGATACCACTTCAGGTCTTGGTTCTTGCCCAACCACTTCGCAGGCCGTAGATCGCTGGGTTGCAGCAGGTGGCACTGTATTTTTCGGTGAGACTTCTGAATTAACTGGCGGAGAACACTTAATTGCAGATCGCTGCATCGATGATGCTTGCCGCGCTAAATTCCAAAAGACTTACGACGATTACATTCGAGTAATTGAATCTACTGGCGCAAATCTGCTTGGTTCGCAGCCTACACAAGGCAATATCGCTGGTGGTTTAACCACCATCGAAGAGAAGGCCTTAGGAAATATTGCAAAGACCGGTTCAGTTCCGGTTGTTGGTGTTTTGGATTATGCCGAACAGCCAGATCCCAAGAACAAAGGTCTTTACTTCATGAATACCTCATCCGCGGCAGCAGAGTGCGTAACTTTGATGGCCGCAGGTGGCGCAGTAATTCACTTGTTCCCAACTGGACAAGGAAATGTAATTGGTAATCCAATCGTTCCAGTTTTGAAGATCACTGCAAATAAGAAGACCGCGGCATCTATGAAAGAGCATATCGATCTAGATGTATCTGGCCTATTGCGTTATGAATACGATCTAACCAAAGCTGGTGACATGATGATGGATGTCATCTATAAGACCGTTAATGGTCGTCTCTGCGCTGCAGAGGTAACCGGCCATCGCGAATTTACCTTCACCAAGCTATATATCAGCGCGTGATCTTAATTTCCGAAGATGTATGGGGTGCGCCGTTTGAGCAATTAAGCAAACGGCGCGCTGTACATCAAGATCCAGAACTTTGGAGCGACTCGGCAAAACTAAAAGCAGAAGTCGCAAACGCTGAAGTTCTGGTAGTTAGAAATCGAACTCAAGTTACGGCAGAGGTAATCGCCGCTGCACCAAAACTAAAAGTAATTGCTCGCGCTGGCGTTGGCTTAGATAACATCGATATCAAAGCTGCTGATCAAGCGGGCGTGGTCGTCGTGGCTGGCCTTGGCGCAAATGCAGTTTCAGTGGCTGAATTGACTTTAGGTTTGGCACTTGCGCTTCGTAGACAGATTGCACTGCAAGATCGCCAAACCAAATCTGGTAAATGGCTTCGTACGCCTGGCAATGAGATTTCCGGTTCTACCTGGGGATTGTTGGGTTGTGGCGCCACTGGCCGCGCTACCGCCAAATTACTCAGTGGCTTTGGTTGCAAGATCCTTGGATATGACCCATTTTTCAAGGGAAATAACGAGATTCAGATGGTCGACTGGGATCAATTGATCTCACAATCAGATGTAATTAGCGTGCATATGCCAGCGACCAGCGAAACTATTGGTTCGATCAACAAGAGTGTATTTGCTGCGATGAAAGGCAGCGCGATCTTGGTCAATGTCGGTCGCGGCGAATTAATTAACGAAAGTGATTTAATTAAAGCGCTAAAAGATAGCCAAATTGCCGGTGCCGCCCTTGATGTTCGCACTTCTGAACCACCCACCAACGGTGAATTAGAGAGTTTGGATAATGTAATTCTCACTCCTCACGTGGCAGGAATAACCAAAGAATCTCAAGCAGCAATTAATCAAATTTTGGTCGATAACATCGATTTAGTATTGGATGGAAAAACAGCTACGCATGCAGTCGGAGCTAATAAGTGACGACACTGAAATTTGGCCAAGCGGTTAAAGATGCTAGCAATTTATTACAAGCGGCCGGCATGCCAGAGCAAGATGCGCAGACCACGGCTCGTTGCATTGTGGCAAGCGATGCCTGGGGAATCGGTAGCCATGGCTTGATGCGCTTGCCGTTTTATTTAGAGCGGTTAAAAGCAGGTGGAATTAATTGCAACGCTAAATTAAAAGAGATCACTTACTTGCCATCACTAAGAATTTTCGACGGCGATTCCGGAATGGGACATTGGCAATTATTAAAAGCCGCCGAAGTAGCAGCGAACATGGCAGATACTCAAGGAATTGCTGCGGTTGGAATTGGTAGATCAAATCATTGCGGCGCACTTGGTATCTATGTCTGGCCGATGCTTGCAAAGAACCAAGTCGGAATTGTCTTTAGCACTGGTCCAGCAGTGATGCCACCATGGGGTGGAAATAAACCACTATTTTCAACTTCTCCGCTTGCGGCCGGTGTTCCAACTAAACCGGCCACGATTATTGATCTAGCAACCAGTGCGGTGGCACGGGGAAAAATCGCGGCAAAAGCGCAGAAAAATGAGGCTTTAGAACCGGGCTGGGCCTTTGATGAAAGCGGCCAACCAACTACCGATGCGAAGATCGCGCTAAAAGGAATGTTGGCGCCGTTAGGTGGAGTCAAAGGTTATGCGCTGGCGGTATTAGTTGAATCTTTAACTGGCGCATTGATCGGACCAAAACTTGCTGCTGATATTCCAGATATGTTTGATAACGGAAAGTCCGCCCAAAGCCAAGATATTTCGCATTTTGTTATTGCCATCAAAGCGGAAGCGATGACCGTTGATGGAACTAATCATTTATCAGATTTGAGCGCACGAGTAGATGAAGTTGGTGCACGACTGCCTGGCAAGAACCGGAAAGATCCATTTGCAATTGGTGATGATGTAGAGATCACAATCACCGAATCGGTAGCTGCAGAGTTGGCAGAGTGGAGCCAGAAATTAAACTGAAATCCGCACCTGGCTTAGGTTTAATTGCAGTATTCGTAGCAATCGCCTTCGAGATAAATAAGTTACAAACAGCAATCAGCCCTTTAGCCTTATGCGTACTCTTTGGATTCCTGACGGCAAATTTCATCAAGTGGCCAGATTGGGCAGATGCCGGAACCAAATTAGCAAGTAAGCGAATCATGCGAATAGGCGTGGCGCTCTTAGGATTTCAAGTAAGTGTCTCTGCTCTAAAAGCAATTGGATGGCGCGGAGTCATTACAGTTCTTCTAGTTGTTACCTTTACTATTTTTGGCATCTTATTGCTTTCAAAATTATTTGGAATGACTGGCGAGTTAGGTTTGTTAATCGGCGTTGGATTTGGTGTTTGCGGCGCAACTGCGGTTGCTGCGATTCGGCCACAAACTCGTGCTACTGAAGAAGAGACTTCATATGCGATTGCGTTGATCTCGCTCTGCGGAACCCTCTCGATCTTCGTATTGCCGATTTTGGGCCATTTAATGCACCTTTCCACCCATACCTTCGGAGCATGGACTGGCGCTGCGGTTCATGATGTCGGACAGGTAATTGCCACTGCCTCTATCTGGAGCCAGAGCGCAGTTGCATCCGCCATAGTCGTTAAATTATCTCGAGTATGTTTATTGGCTCCAATCGTCTTGGTACTTTCACTTCGCCATAGAAAATATCTAAAATCAACAGGCCAATCAGAAGGCTCCACGGCCAAAGTTCCATTGATTCCATTATTTGTAATTGGTTTTATCGCAGCAGCTTTCTTTCATAATTCAGTTTCCTTACCCACAAGATTAACTGAAGATATTGTGTTGACATCCAAATTACTTCTTGGAACTGGATTAGTCGCATTAGGTGCCAGCGTGCGTTGGAACTCAATTAAGAAGATCGGCGCCAAACCGATGGTGATGGGTCTGATTGCTTGGGTAATCGTGGCTGGTGTTGCACTAACTGCAGTGAGAATTACTGGGCTTTAGTCGAACGTACCAAATCTGTAGCTAGTGCGGCAAGCGCTCCCCAGATAATCACAAATCCGATCCAACGCGCTGCGGGCATCGCTTCATGTCTAACCCACACGCCAATAGAGAATTGCAGAGTTGGCGTGATGTATTGCAACAAACCGATTGTGGAATAGGGAAGTCGCGTTGCTGATCCATTAAACAGCAAAAGCGGAATCGCAGTAACTGCGCCAGCTCCGGTTAATAACAAGGTAAGTCCTAAATGATGTCCCCACTGACCTTGCCCCTTTGATCCCAGATAAAAAAGGTAACCGGCATATGGAATAAAAGAGATCAAAGTTTCAATGGCTAAGCCTTCTACGGCGCCGAGATTCAATTGTTTCTTTATTAAACCGTAAGAACCCCACGAGATTGCCAGAGCTAGCGCAATCCATGGCAATCTTCCGTAATCGAAGGTCAAGACCACAACACCTACAAAACCCAGCCCAACTGCAAACCATTGCAAACGGCGCATTCTCTCTTTTAGAAGAAGCACGCCAAAAGCGATGATTATCAAGGGGTTTATGTAATATCCAAGTGCGGCTTCGACGACATGTCCATTATTTGTCGCCCAGATATAGACCAACCAATTAACTGAAATCAAAGCTGAAGCGGCAGTTAATCTTAGGAATACTCTTTTCGTCGCCATAAGTGCGAACATATGACGCAACTGCTTCTGATATGCCAGTACCAAAATACAAAATACAGAGGTCCAGGCGGCGCGATGCGAAACTATTTCTAATGGTGAGGCAGGCTCTAGTAACGGCCAGTAAAGTGGAAACGTCCCCCAAAGAACATATGCCGAGACACCGTAAAGCAGACCGATTTTATATTTACTCAATTAATACAACTTATCGGTAGTTGGTAAATTGGACAGCGAAATCTAGTGATGCAGCTTTGACTATTGCAATCGCACTTTGTAAATCATCACGAGATTTACTGGAAACTCGAAGTTCATCTCCTTGGATCTGCGTCTTCAAAGACTTGGGCCCTTCATCCTTTAATAACTTGGCGACCTTCTTGGCATTCTCAGTCGAGATTCCCTCTTTGAGAGCGACATTTATCTTGGTCAATTTTCCGGATTGTTGTGGTTCGGAAGGATCAATATGTTTCAATGAGACGTTACGTTTGATCATCTTCTCTTTTAGTACTTCAAGTGCAGCCTTGGCGCGCTCTTCGGTCTCAGATTCGATTGTGATCTTCTCGGCGCTCGCCTCTAATTTGGTGCCGGTGCCCTTGAAGTCATAACGTGTTTCCAATTCGCGCGATGCTTGATTGATCGCGTTATCAAGTTCCATGCGATCGATCTTGGAGACGATATCGAAGCTGCTATCTGCCATGTCCGCGAACGTATCAAAGATGCTCTAGAAAATGAAAAACCCGCCTCAGTTACGAGGCGGGTTTAACTTTAAACTTACTGTTACTGTGCTTTTCCAAGGATGCGGTTCAACTTGGTGCCACATACTGAGCAGATGCCCTGTGCCATGCGACGACCAGAGTCGGAAACCTTTACGGTTCCTTCGAAATTACGCTTCTCCTTGCACTTTACGCAGTAAGCGTCACCTTTATATGTCTCTGCCATACCTATCTCCTCCGTTCGACGCACCCGGGTTTTGCCCTCGGCGCTCGGTATTAACCATACCCCTGCCGACGCCTAAACCCGCGCTCATTTAGCCCATTGGGCGGGAATTGTGCGTAATTCGGGCCGATTTGAGCGTAAATGGCCCCTTCAATTACCCTTTGCGTTAGCACTCAAGGGTTGAGAGTGATAATTCAGCCCAACAGGCATTACTAGAAAATCTATCTAGGCTAACTTGAAGGAGTAAGTCATGGCAAAGCAGATCGCCTTTAATGAAGAGGCACGTCGCGGTTTAGAGCGAGGCATGAATGTTCTAGCAGATGCAGTCAAGGTAACCCTCGGACCTCGCGGACGTAACGTCGTGCTTGAGAAGAAGTGGGGCGCACCAACAATTACTAACGATGGCGTCTCAATCGCAAAAGAGATCGAACTAGAAGATCCATGGGAGAAGATCGGCGCCGAATTAGTAAAAGAGGTAGCAAAGAAGACTGATGATGTCGCAGGTGATGGCACCACTACCGCAACAGTTCTAGCTCAAGCGTTGGTTCGTGAAGGTTTACGTAACGTTGCAGCGGGTTCCAATCCAATGGGAATCAAGCGCGGCATCGAAAAAGCAGTAACCGCTGTAACTGATGAACTTCTAAAGATGGCAAAGAATGTCGAGACCAAGGAGCAGATCGCAGCTACTGCATCTATCTCTGCGGCAGATACCACTATCGGCGAGATGATCGCGCAGGCAATGGATAAGGTCGGCAAGGAAGGCGTTATCACCGTCGAAGAATCAAATACTTTCGGACTTGAATTAGAACTAACTGAAGGTATGCGTTTCGACAAGGGATACATCTCACCATACTTCGTGACCGATACTGATCGCATGGAAGCAGTTCTTGAAGATGCTTATGTCTTGATCGCAAATTCAAAGATCGCAAATATCAAAGATATGTTGCCGATTCTTGAGAAAGTTATGCAGACCGGTAAGCCACTTGCGATCATCGCCGAAGATGTCGAAGCCGAAGCGCTCGCAACTTTGGTAGTCAATAAAATTCGTGGAAACTTCCGCTCTGCTGCAGTAAAGGCGCCAGGCTTTGGCGATCGTCGTAAGGCGATGTTGCAAGATATCGCGATTTTGACTGGTGCAACTGTGATCTCAGAAGAAGTAGGACTCAAGTTAGATCAGGCTGGTATCGAATTACTTGGCCGCGCTCGCAAAGTCGTGATTTCTAAAGATGAAACCACGATTGTTGAAGGCGCTGGCGATGAGGCCCAGATCAAGGGTCGCGTACAACAGATTCGCCAAGAGATCGAGAAATCAGATTCAGATTACGATCGCGAGAAGCTACAAGAGCGTTTAGCGAAACTTGCTGGTGGCGTTGCCGTTATCAAGGCTGGCGCTGCGACCGAAGTTGAGTTGAAAGAGCGTAAGCACCGCATCGAAGATGCAGTTCGCAATGCGAAGGCTGCAGTCGAAGAGGGCATCGTCGCCGGTGGTGGCGTTGCGTTAATTCAAGCTGGCGCAAAGGTCTTCCCGAACTTGAAGTTACAAGGCGAAGAGGCAGTTGGCGCAAAGATCGTTGAAGCTGCAATCGAAGCGCCGCTAAAGCAGATTGCTGCAAACGCTGGTCTCGAAGGCGGCGTAATCGTAGAGAAGGTTCGTAACCTAGAACCAGGTCACGGTCTAAATGCTGCAACTGGCGAATATGTCGACATGATCAAGTCCGGCATCATCGATCCAGCAAAGGTAACTCGTTCGGCATTACAGAATGCGGCATCGATTGCGGCGCTCTTCTTGACTACCGAAGCGGTAATTGCAGATAAGCCAGAGAAGACACCAGCGATGCCAGCAGGCGCGCCTGGTGGCGACATGGATTTCTAAAATGACATTTGATGCAACTGACTTGGCACTTAACGCTGCGGTTGAAACCGCTGGCGATAAGGGCCAAGTTGGTGCATTTGTTAGCGTTGAATTTGATGAAGATTCAGGTCTTGCCAATTATTTATTCGAAGCCAAAATATCTGGTTACGAAGGTTGGCGTTGGTCGGTAACTATTGCAAAGGTCGACGAGGATTCAACACCGACTATCTGCGACGTAGTTATGATTCCAGGACCAGATGCGTTACTTGCACCAAAATGGATTCCATATGCAGATCGTTTACAACCAGGAGATGTCGGCGTTGGCGATATCGTCCCAAGCCAACCTGATGATCCGCGATTGGTTCCAGGTTTTGCGGCGTTGCCACAAGATGAAGAGTTGGATCCAACTCAATTATGGGAATTAGGTTTAGGTCGTCTTCGCGTTCTTTCAATTGAAGGTCGTGACCAGGCAGCTAACCGTTGGTACGAAGGTGATCGCGGTCCAAATGCTGCGGTTGCAAAGTTGGCTCCTAAACCATGCGGCTCCTGCGGTTTCTTCTTGCCAATTGCAGGTTCGTTGCGTAGCGCATTTGGAGTTTGTGCCAATGCGATATCTCCGGAAGATGCGAAGGTGGTATCCGCAGACCACGGATGCGGCGCACATTCCGAAGCGACCGTTTAATCAATTAGGTTAGAATTTACCTCTTAAGAGAAGTGAATTTAAATTCGCCATCACGAAAGGAGCTTTACGATGCCAACAGGTAAAGTGAAGTGGTTTAGCCTCGAAAAGGGCTTTGGATTCATAGAATCCGATGAGGGCGAAGATGTCTATTTGGCAGCAACTGCGCTTCCTGAAGGAGTAACTACCGTTAAGCCAGGCACCAAACTTGAGTTTGGTGTTGCTGAAGGTCGCCGTGGTCCACAAGCGCTCTCTGTTCGTGTAATTGATTCGCCGGTTTCATTGAGCGCATCTTCACGTGCTGCTACTGATGATTTAGCCTCGATTATCGAAGATTCCATCAAGATCCTAGATCGCGTTGGCAATAACATCCGTCGCGGTAAATATCCAACTCCGGTCGAAGCAGAGCGCTTGGGTAAAGTTTTGCGCGGTATTGCGCAACAAATCGAAGATAACGCTTAAAGCGCGCTCTTCTTATCGCGCTGGATTGTTAGCGCGATTCCAACAAAACCAAGTAGCGCACCAGTAATGCAAGTCCAGATGAATTTACTATCTGCATTTACCAATAATCCGATGATTGCTGCCACGACCCAAATAATCTGGCCACCGACAACAAGGGTGATCATGGTTCGCTTCATGTGGCAAGTGTAATCATTCAAGGAGTATTCTGACCTTGATGTTCTCCCGTATCAGCGAAGATGGTAATTGGCGCGCATTACGCCACCGCAATTTTCGAATTTTGTATGCGGCCGCCTTCTTAACCAATATCGGAACTTGGGCGCAACGAATCGCTCAGGATTGGTTAGTTCTCGAACTGACAAATAACAACGGTACCTATTTAGGTATCGTGACTGCTTTGCAATTCCTACCTGCGACTTTACTTAGCATGCAAGGGGGAGTGATCGCAGATAAGGTCAATAAGCGTAAAGCATTGATCTTTACCAATATCGGTGGCGGGCTTACTGCCTTTATCCTCGGCTCGCTAGTTATTACCAAACATGTAACTATGCATCAGATTTATCTTTTGGCATTTATGTTGGGAGTCTTTAGCGCACTAGATGCTCCGATTCGCCAGAGTTTCAATGTCGAAGTAGTTGGGCATGCCGATCTAACCAATGCCACCAGTTTAAATAGCGCCAATTTCCACTTTGGCCGCTTGGTAGGCCCGGCAGTATCAGGCTTTTTGATTGCCGCTTTTGGTACCGGCCCTTCTTTCATCATTAATGGCATCTCGTTTTTTGGCGTGATGTTCGCGCTGATGGCGCTAAGAGACGACGAATTACATATCCAAGAAAAAGAGAAGACCGACGGAACGTTAAGTGAAGCGATTGCTTACTTAAAACGTCGCCCCGACCTTCAATTAGTCTTCTTGACTATTTTCTTTACTTCCAATTTCGGATTAAATAATCAGATCTTCAATGCTTTGATGGCGACTAAAGAATTCCATAAAGGTGCTGCTTCTTACGGAGTGCTTGGCACCATGGTTGGTCTAGGCTCATTAACTGGTGCCTTGCTTTCGGCACGAAGAGATCGAACCAGAAATCCACTCTTTGTTCCTTTAGCCGCAATCAACTTCGGCTTTTGGGTCACCGCGTTGTCGCTGGCCCCAAACTATCTCGTCTATGCATTGTTACTTCCAATTAACGGCATAAGTGCACTTACTACGATGATCTCCGCAAATACCTTCATTCAAACAAATTCAGATGTAGCAATACGTGGTCGGATCATGGGAATCTATTTGTTCATATTTATGGGTGGCACACCAATTGGTTCACCTGTCATCGGATACGTCGCAGAACATTTTGGTCCACGCATAACTATTGCAGGTTGTGGCTTAATTACGATGTTGGCGACTCTAATATCAATGGCTCGGTTGAGATCTAGCGCCAAGATTCCTGCTGATATTACTGTGGCTGGTGTGCTTCGGTCTTGACCAATAGCAATGAAAGAAATGAAGTAAGTATCAATACCGGAACCATCAAGTAGGCCTTAGAAATTCCGATTTGATCACCAAGCAGCGCTAATAAGAATGGCGCAAGCGCGATTGCGCCACCACCAGCAAAGGCAGATTTAGCCATCGCCAAGTCCGGCCTATTGTTGCTTAATTTAATTAGCCGAACTGTAGTCATTGGGAATTGGCCGCTGATGCCAATACCAATAAAAAGTAGTGCAATTAGAGATACAGTTAAATTATGCGAAAGCCAAAAGACCGAGAATGAAAGCAATTGGATTGAAAGTATCGTCTTTAATCTATTATCCAAAGTTGTATGACCCATCCAAATCGGAATATACCAACGGCCAATTCCAAATCCAGTACCAAGAGCTGCGATGCAAAGTGTAGAGATTGCCGCATCCGCTCCGGTTCTATCGGTAACCAGAGTTGCAGCCCAGAAAGAAGTGGCAAATTCAGATGAAATTGTGGCAAAAAAACCTACCCACGCAATCCAGAATTTAATGCCTAATTTGCCACTCTGTTTAGGCGCATCTAAATCGCGTGTATCTTCGATCTTGTCGTGACCATAAAAGTAGAGCGATATCGTTGCGGGAATCACTAAAAGAAGTGCTAGACGCCAAGAGATCCCGAGCTTTGCAAAAGTCCCAACCATCACTGTTCCGATTACATAACCAATCGCGTTGATCGCATTGCTCTGCGATGCGGCAAGATCAGGAGTCTTTGGATAATGTGCGGACAAAGTTGCGATCATGTTGAGAATGGCGAAATTAAAACCAATACATGAGTAGAGCACCGCGGGCAGAGTAAATGCAATTGAACCACCAAGAACAAAGAAGGGGACGCCGGTAACGAAAATGAGTAGACCAACCCAAGAGGTCTTTGGCCTACCGATCTTATGAATCAAAGTAGGGTGGATAAAACCAGCGATAATCGCCGCAATTCCCATCATCGTGCCGTGTAAGCCGGCAACTGTTAACGAGGTTCCTTGCTCCTGACGAAGTAATGGCTGTGCTGGTCCAAAACCACCTAGGAAGAAATTGAGAATAGTTCCCTGTAAACATGCGGTCCAAAAGACCGCATCACGTTTTAATTTACTCAATTAAAGATGCTCAACCACATACTCGATGCACTTGGTAAGCGCTTCGATATCGGCAGGATCGACGGCAGGGAACATGCCGATTCTTAATTGGTTCTTACCTAACTTTCGATAAGGCTCGGTATCTACGATGCCATTTGCTCGCAAGGTTGCAGCGATTTGGCTGGCATCTATTGCATCATCAAAGTTAATTGTGGCTACCACATTGGAACGCATCGCAGGATCTGAAACAAATGGCGTGGTGTAAGTCGTCTGCTCTGCCCATTGGTACATGATCTTCGCAGATTTTTCGCTTCTTCCTGCTGCAAAAGAGAGCCCGCCATTTTTGTTGAACCATTCGATTTGGTCAGCTAATAAAATCATGGTGGCTAGCGCTGGGGTGTTATAGGTTTGATCTAATTTCGAGTTTTCAATCGCGATCGTTAAGTCAAAGAAGGCAGGGATCCATCGGCCTGATGCTTTGATTTTTGAAGTGCGTTCTAATGCCGCGGGGCTCATTAGCGCCAACCAAAGCCCACCGTCAGATGCAAAAGATTTTTGTGGTGCAAAGTAATATGCATCGAACTCTTTGGCATCGACCACCAAACCGCCTGCGGCAGAGGTAGCATCGACAAGTACCAACGCACCATCAGTTCCAGTCGGTCTCTTGATTGGCATCGATACACCGGTCGACGTTTCATTATGAGTTAGCGCATAGACATCGATTCCAGATTCAGCGATTGGTAGCGGATGGCTACCGGGTTCGCTCTTGATGACAGTTGGATCTTCGATGAAGGGATTCTCTTTTGCCGCCTGCGCGAACTTCGAAGAGAACTCTCCAAAGCTTAAATGCTGCGATTTATGCTCGATAAGTCCACTGGTTGCGATATCCCAGAATGCAGTCGAACCGCCATTGCCTAGTACAACTTCGTAATCATCAGGTAGGTTGAAAAGGCTCTGCAAGCCAGTGCGTACTCGATTAACCACGTTCTTAACTGGCTTCTGTCGATGGGAAGTACCCAAGATGTTCTGAGAATTGATGAGTGATTGCAGCGCCTCTGGACGAATCTTTGATGGACCACAACCAAATCTGCCATCGCGCGGTTTTAAATTCTCTGGAATTCTAAGATCACTCATAAACAAATTTTACGGGTAATAGCGTTGTGCTACCCAATCACCTTTGATTTCGCCCGAATTATGAGACCGTTCGAATCTGATTCGTTCATGTAAACGCGAGTAGCGACCTTGCCAGAATTCGATAGAAAATGGGCGCACCATATATCCACCCCAATGTGGCGGCGTTGGTACTTCACTGCCATCGGGCCATTTCTCTGCCGCCGCTTTGAAGCGAAGTTCTAACTCCTCACGATTAGCAAGCGGTGCAGATTGATGCGAAGCCCAGGCTCCGATCTTGGATGACCAAGGTCTGGATTGAAAGTAAGCGGCTGATTCTTCGGGAGTAACTCTTTCAGCCAAACCTTGCACTATTACTTGGCGTTCAATCGCATACCAAGGAAATAGTAAAGAAACCTGCGGATTAATATCTATTGCATGGGCTTTACGTGAGTTGTAATTGGTAAAAAAAGTAAAACCAATTTCATTTACATCTTTTAACAGAACAGATCGACTGGTTATCAAACCTTCTGCATCTGAGGTAGATAAGACCATTCCATTTGCTTCAACAATCGACGGCACATCAGCCGCTTCTTTAAGCCAGCTTTTGAAGGATGTTATCGGGTCGGTTAAAGAGGACAGGGTTAACTCGCGCTCGGAGTACGAGCGGCGCATTGATTGGATCTCTTCGCGATTCATGTATCTAAGGTCACTTTATCGCGCCTATCTAGGATGTGAAATAAGCAAAAAAGTGGTTTTTGGCGCTGAAAATTGAGGGCAGAATATGTCGCATGAGCGATGATTTTAAGCCCGGCCTAGAAGGTGTGATCGCCTTCGAATCAGAGATTGCCGAACCTGATAAAGAAGGAAGCGCATTGCGATATCGCGGTGTAGATATTGAAGATCTAGTTGGCCGAGTCTCATTCGGAAATGTTTGGGGCTTACTTGTCGATGATCAATTCAATCCAGGCTTACCTCGCGCCGAGAAATTCCCGCTTCCGGTTCACTCCGGTGACGTTCGCGTTGACGTGCAATCAGCGATTGCGATGTTGGCGCCAGCGTGGGGTTTCAAGCCACTTCTAGATATTTCTGATGAAGAGGCTCGCGATAATTTGGCTCGTGCTTCCGTAATGGTTCTTTCATATGTTGCACAGTCAGCTCGTGGTTATGCCGCTCCTGCAGTTCCAGAATCAGAGATTGATAAAGCGCACACAATTACTGAACGAATGATGATTCGTTGGCGCGGTGAACCTGATCCAAAGCACGTACGCGCTGTCGATGCATATTTTGTTTCTGCTGCAGAGCATGGCATGAACGCTTCAACATTTACAGCTCGAGTTATCGCATCAACAGGAGCAGATGTTGCGGCATCGCTATCTGGAGCGATCGGTGCAATGTCAGGACCTTTACATGGTGGCGCACCCTCACGTGTTCTACATATGATTGAAGAGGTAGAAAAGCGTGGCGATGCACGTAAATATGTAAAAGATTTATTAGATCAGGGTGATCGCTTGATGGGATTTGGTCATCGCGTTTATCGTGCACAAGATCCACGCTCTCGCACTTTGCGTCGTACCTGCGAAGAGTTAGGTGCTCCGCGTTACGAAGTTGCTAAGGCCTTGGAAGATGCGGCACTTACCGAATTACGCGAACGTCGTCCGGATCGCGTGTTAGAGACCAACGTCGAATTCTGGGCTGCGGTTCTATTAGATTTCGCTGAAGTCCCTGCGCACATGTTCACTCCGATGTTTACCTCAGCTCGCACGGCTGGTTGGTCTGCGCATATCTTGGAGCAGAAGCGAACCGGTCGCTTGATTCGTCCATCCGCTCGCTATATCGGCAAGGGTTCTCGTAAGCCAGAAGATGTCACTGGTTGGGATGCTTCTGTAGATCAGTTACACAAGTAAGTTTCTGAGTAATAATTCAGCATGTTGCTTGAGCCGCATCATGATGGTAGCGAACTATTTGTTTCTAACGCTGCTCCCAAACTTGGCGAGAAAGTTACTTTTAAAGTTCGCGTACCAAATAGCTATAAGTTTAAAGATGCAGTAATTCGTTACTACCATGATGGCGAACCGCGTACCGCTCACCTGAAGAAGATAAAGAGCAACAAAGTTGAATCATGGTGGGGAATCACTATTCCAATAATCAATTACCAAACGCGCTATCGTTTTTTATTCGCAGGAAATGGTAAGTATGACTGGCTCTCTGCTGCTGGACTTACGGATCACGATGTCCATTCGAATGTCGACTTTCAATTAATTGCTCGCCCGGAGTATCCAAAGTGGTTGAGGAGTTCGATCTTCTATCAAATTTTCCCGGATCGCTTTGCTAAAACCTCTGAAAAGAAATTGCCTAAATGGGCAGTCGCAAGAGATTGGAATTCACTTCCGCGTGATAAGAGCAAATTTACTGGCATAGAAGTTTATGGCGGTGACCTCAAAGGCGTTGAAGAACATCTAGATCACATCACGGAATTGGGTGCAAACGGAATCTATTTCACTCCATTCTTTCCCGCACAATCCAATCACCGATATGACGCAAGTAGTTTCGATGTAGTTGACCCAATTCTTGGGGGCGATAAAGCTTGGTTTAGTTTGGTTAAAGCTGCAAATAAGAGAAAAATTAAATTAGTCGGAGATATCACTTCTAATCATTGCGGTGCTGGACATTATTGGTTAGCCAAAGCCAAGCGTGATCGCAATAGCAAAGAAGCAGGCTACTTCTATTGGAATAAGAAATATAAGTGGGGTTATGAAGGTTGGTGGGGGTTGGAATCTCTACCGAAATTGAATTACGCCTCAACAGAATTACGGAAAGTGATGTATGAGGGTGCAAATTCCATAATCCGTAAATGGTTATCTCCAAAATACGGAATGTTTGGCTGGCGCGTGGATGTGGGCAATATGACCGGCAAGTATGGTCCCATAGATATTCACGACGAGGTCATGTACGGAATTCGCAAGGCAGTAGAAGAAACCAAGCCAGATGCTTGGTTGGTAGCGGAGAATGCTGATTTCGTTGCAAATGATTTAGCTGGCGCAGGTTGGCATGGCACCATGAACTACCAAGGTTTTTCTAGGCCGCTTTCATCGTGGATGAATGAGAGCGCAAAGTTAAGTGGCGGCTTTCAAGGACTTCCAATTGATTCGCCCAAGATATCGGGTAAACAATTCGTTGAAACCATCAAGAATTTCAATGGCTCAATTCCTTGGCGTGCATTAACGGCATCGATGATCTTGCTTGATTCGCACGACACCCCAAGATTTAGAACAATTGTTAGTAAAGATAAAGCGAAGCATCTTGCCGCAATGGCAATGTTGATGACCTACCCAGGTGTGCCTTCAATCTTTATGGGAGATGAACTTGGTTTTGAAGGCACTGGCGGCGAAGATAGTCGGCGCACCATAAATTGGGATGATCGCTCTGGCTGGGATCATGATTTCCATGCCGAAGTTAAGAAATTAACTAAATTGCGACGCACTGAAGATCCCTTGATAAATGGTGGATTGCGCTGGGTTGCTGCAGAGGCAAATTACTTGGCATATCTTCGAGAATCAAAGAAGGGAGCGGTTTTAGTAGTAATTGCAGCCAAACCTGGAACCGTGAATATTGATCTTTCTAAGTATGGATATCGGATCGCGAAGACTTTGTACGGAGAGAAGGCAAGCGGAACCAAGATTCATTTTAAGAACACGAAAGCTACTCAAGGAATTTGGAAGTTAGCGTGAAAAAACTGCTTGCTTTAACGGTAATTGCCCTGATTCTCACTGGTTCAGCAAGCTCTGCCGAAGATTTGACTTCGCTAGCAAGGCCTACAGTTAGGGGAGGTGCTTCAAATTCCCAAATCTATTTTGTGATGACTGATCGCTTCTTCAATGGTGATACCTCAAACGATGAAGGTGGTTTGACAGGTTTTCCAGCCGTTACCGGCTATGACCCTACAGATTATGGTTATTTTCATGGTGGTGACTTAAAAGGATTAACTGAGAAATTGGATTACATCCAAGGTCTTGGTTTTAATTCCATATGGAT
>CAWULI010000003.1:0-29338 GCA_963923155.1 uncultured bacterium | reverse complement strand
ATGCCGGAATCTGCGGAGAGCTACTTGCAAATGCAGTCCGTGGCATAAAGAATCGGCCCAGCCATGAACATTGAGCAACTTCGTAACCAAATTGACCAGGAACTTTCAATCCTGGTTGAAAAGTTTTGCGCGGAATTGATCGAGCTAGATCCACAATTAACTCAAGTAGCCGAAGCGCTTAAAGATTACTTGGCTGAGGGCAAACGTTTCCGTTCGATTTTCGCGTTAATTGGCTATCTCGGAGCGGGCGGCGAATTAAAGCCCGAAATTTATCGGGCCGCCGCTTCATTGGAATTCTTACAATCTAGCGCGTTGATTCATGACGATCTAATGGATGGTTCGGATACCAGAAGAGGTAAGCCTGCAATACATAAGCAGTTCGAAAAGATGCACAGCGCCAAATTCGGTAGTTCCGCTGCGATTCTTATCGGAGACTTAGCCCTTTCCTGGAATGAGAGAGCCCTTCATGAGTCCGGAATTGAAGTGACGGCACAAATCGCAGTCAATCCAATACATGATGTGATGCGTACCGAGTTGATGGCTGGCCAATTCCTTGATGTCTTGGAACAGACCAAATCAGGTTCACAATCATTTAGCATTGAAAGATCATTGAAGATCGCGCGATATAAATCTGGAAAGTACAGCATCGAAAGGCCGCTTCATTTTGGCGCAGCGCTTGCGATGGCAAGTAATTCAAGTAACTCCAGAAAATTACCGGAGTATTTAGCAATCTACTCTGAGTTTGGATTGCCATTAGGTGAGGCATTTCAATTAAGAGATGATCTATTGGGAATTTACGGAGACCCAGTTAAGACTGGAAAGCCTGCTGGCGATGACCTCCGTGAAGGTAAGCGAACTGCGCTAATTGCATATGCATATGATCGCGGTAATCAAGAGATCAAAGCCTTGTTAGAAAAGAAGCTTGGCGCCGATTTGGACCAGAGCGAAATTGAAGAGTTACGTAATGTAATCCTCGAAACTGGGGCGGTAAGCCATGTAGAGGAATTGATCTCCAAATTAAGCAAGGAAGCGCTTGCTTCCATCCAACGCGATGAGCTAACAACCGAATCCAAGCAATTATTACGAGAGATGATCGACCAGGTCGTTAATAGAACGCGCTAGAATTTACACACGCGGGAGCAAATCGCTGAGAGGACCTTCGGGTCGACCGCAAGACCGGTTCGATAATGCGAACCAGGGAGGAATCTAATGTCTACCTTTTTTACCGCTTGGGGATATCACGTCTCTTACCTTGAATTCACTGCAGCGCTAACTAGTTTTATCGGTGTTTGGTACGGAACTACTACAAAAAGAATTACCTGGCCGTGGTGGATTATCTCTAGCGCCTTGTATGGAATCTTTTTTTGGAAGGTCAATCTAATTGCATCTGCCTTATTGCAGATTGTCTTTATCATCTTCGGTATCTGGGGTTGGTTTGGTTGGGGTCCCAAAGGCGCCAAGCCGGGACGCATCAGTAATCGTGATCGAGCGCTTTGGCTATTGGCTCTGGTTATCTCTTGGATTGCACTGACTCCCTGGCTGCACCACATTGGCGCAGCTGCTTACAAGTCTGATGCACTTATCTTCTTGGGCTCGGTGATCGCACAGATAATTATGGTTTATGAGAAATATGAGAATTGGCCGCTTTGGCTCGCGGTAGATGCAATCGCCACCGTCGAATATGCGGTTTTGAAATATTGGTTTACTGCACTGCTCTATCTACTATTTACCATCATCGCGATAGTTGGTTGGGTTAGATGGCTAAGAATCCACAGATCATCCTTATAGATGGACCGGCTGGTTCGGGAAAAACCACTTTAGCTAAGAAATTGCAAGGCGAATTAAATTGCCAAGTAGTTCATCTTGATTCAATTTACGATGGTTGGGATAACGCTTTAAGCCAAACCCTTAGCGATAAATTAGTAGCGTTAATTGATTCTTTCTTAAGTGGCAGAAGCCATAATTTAGAAATATATAACTGGCAAGAATCAAAATTTGACTCGACAATTACGATCAAACCAGGAAATCATCTGATTGTTGAAGGTGTTGGCGCTGGTCAAACTGCAATTCGTGAATTTGCCACCACCCTTTACTGGGTAGAGGCCGAGCCCGAAGTTGCGCTACAGCGAGTTCTTGAACGAGATGGCAGCGTGCCAGAGATCAAATTGCAGATGCAGCGCTGGCGTTCAAGTGAGGCCAAACACTTTGATGCAGAACGCACCCGCGAATTCGCGGATTTCATAATCACCACCACTTAAAATTCAGCCCGTGAGCGATCTCAGCGGCCAATTGATTGATAACCGCTATGAATTAATCCGCATTATCGCAAATGGCGGAATGGGCACGATCTATGAAGGGCTTGATACCAGATTAGATCGTAAGGTCGCAGTAAAGATCATGCACCCCCACCTTGCCCAAGATGAGGAGTTCATCAGTCGTTTCATCCGTGAAGCTAAGGCTGCCGCCTCTTTGTCACATCCCAACATCGTAAATGTCATGGATCAAGGTTGGAACCAATCTGGGATACCAGCGGTCTTCTTGGTCATGGAGTTGGTTGAAGGTAAAACTTTAAGAGAGTTGATCGCCGAAAAAGGTAGTTTCACCGTTAATGAAACGATTAATTATCTAGCACCGGTTGTAAGTGCGCTTGCCGCTGCCCACCAAATCGGGATTGTGCATCGCGATATTAAGCCCGAGAATATCTTGATCTCAAATGATGGTCGGATAAAGATCGCTGATTTTGGTTTGGCGCGCGGTGCGAATCTAGGACAGACCATGACCGCAGAGGCAAGCGTGATTCTAGGTAGCGTCTCGTATCTCTCACCCGAACAGGTACAACGTGGTATCTCGGATGCTAGAAGCGATATCTATTCACTCGGTGTAATGGCCTTCGAGATGCTAACTGGTAAAAGACCACACGTAAGCGATTCACCGATGCAGATCGCTTTCATGCATGTAAATGAAGATATTCCGAGAGTAAGTAGCAATCTTGGTAATAAAGGCCAGAAGATTCCTGCTGAATTAGACGAGTTGATCTTTGCATCTACAAGTAGGAATCCTGATGATCGACCAAGAGATGCCTCCGCTTTCTCAAATGCGCTGCGTAATATTCAGATCAAAACAGATCCGACAAAACAGCAGATGAGTCTGGAATTAGACCTTCCAGTACGTACTGAACCAGAGAAACCTGCACGCAAAAAACGGGAAGTCGTAGAAATCGAGTCGACCAAAGAGATCACCAAACCAATCGAACGCATTGACGAGAAGCAGCAGTCCCCTAGTAAAAAACGGCGGAATTTCGGTAAATTCAAATTGACTTTGGTCGCGTTGGCGATTTTTACAGGCGCATATGGTTGGTGGAGCTTGGTCGGCCCTGGCGCCAAAGTGACCGTACCATCGTTAATTGGCGGCACTGTTACGCAAGCAGATTCAGTTCTAAAACCACTTGGATTATCCAGCGAAGTTGCCCGCCAAGAATTCAATGAAGAGATTGCCAAAGGAATCATAATCCAATCCGAACCCGCGGGTGGCGGGAAAGTCGATCCCGGTGGCACCGTTAAGTTGATTTTGTCCAAAGGTCCCGAGCGCTATCAGATTCCAAATATTTCTAAATTAACATCTGAGGCAGCAGTAAAAGCGCTCTCTGCACTTCCTCTTGCAACTCCAGTAATTGTCGAATCCTTTAGCGACACCATTCCTGAAGGTCTAGTGATTAGTACCGATCCTATTGCTGGTACTCAGGTAAAACGTGGCGCTGCGATTCGAATCTTGGTCAGCAAAGGCATTCAACAGATTGCGATGGTTGACTTCACCGGAAAGACTGGAGATGAAGCGTTAAATACTCTAGTTGATAGTGGCTTCAAGGTTTATCCAAAATATGAATTTAGTGAGACGGTACCAATGGGTGCAGTGATTTCACAAACGCCTAATGATGCCAAGAATTATCCAAAGGGAACTAAGATTGCTTTAATAATCTCAAAGGGTTCGAATTATGTATTTATCCCTAATGTGTACTCGCTAACTGAAAGCAAAGCAAAATCGACTTTGTCCGCATTAGATTTAAAGGTCACAGTTAAACGAATGGGAAATAAAGCAATTAAGCGTGTGACAAATATCAGCCCAAAGGTAGGCACCAAAGTAATACGTGGCAGCAAAGTCACTATCACTGTAGGGTAAGGCGCATGCCGAAGTCATCTAAAAAGAATGCGCCGCGCATTGGGGCGCATACTCCGACTTCTGGCGGAATGGCCAAACGTTCACTTGGATATGCGCAGGCTATCGAGGCTGAAGTAATTCAAGTCTTTGCTTCAAATCCCCGTGGCTGGGCGATGCCAGAACCAAACCAAGCTGCTGATGAAGAATTCAAAACCAAAGCTTTGGCAATGGACGTCACTACCTACGTACATGCTCCATTCTTGATCAACTTGGGCTCACCCACCGAAGGCACTTACAAGAATTCTCTGGCTTCGACAGAGTATTCATTAAAGCGTGGTAAAGATATCGGTGCTCTAGGTGTGGTGATTCATACCGGTTCTGCGGTCGATGAAACACATGTACCAAAAGCTTGGAAACAGATTCACGATGGCATGATGCCGATCCTTGAAGCGTTATCGGATGATTCGCCTTCATTGTTACTCGAACCCACCGCCGGACAAGGCCAATCATTAGTTAAGAAGTTAGATGATCTTGAGAACTACTTGAAGGCTTTGGAATACCACCCTAAGGTCGGAATCTGCCTAGATACCTGCCATGTTTTTGCCGCCGGTCATGACATCGCGAAGAAAGGTGGAATGACTGAAACTTTAGATCTATTAATTCAAATTGCCGGTGTCGAACGCTTTCAATTAATTCACGCAAATGATTCGATGGATGTTTGCGGCGCATTAAAGGATCGCCATCAGAATATCGGTGAGGGTCATATAGGAGTTGATGCTTTTAAAGAGCTCTTCAAACACCCCGCGATTGCAAATGTGCCTTTGATTCTTGAGACCCCCGGTGAAGAACCAGAACACGGCAAGGAAGTTGCGTTACTAAAGAAATTGCGCGGATGAAACAGCGCCTGGCATCACTTGCCTTGCTGGCGGTGGCAGCTTCATGGGGACTTACCTTCGTCACTATGAAAGATGCTTTAAATAGACAATCAGTGAATAGTTTTCTTTTCTATAGATTTGCGATTGCGGCTCTCGTACTTTTGATTATTCACCCACAGATTATTCGCAAATTGAATTGGGATGTTATTAAGCATGGCGGAATTCCAGGTCTCTTTCTTGGGGCAGGCTTCATAGTTCAGACATACGGATTGCATATGACGACAGCCGCAGTGACTGGTTTCATCACTGGTTTATATGTAGTGGCGACACCGCTTTTTGAGCAGATCTTTGGAGGTAAGAAATTAGGTCTGATGGTCTGGATCTCAATCGCGATTGCTACCTCCGGATTGGCGCTACTTTCATTACACGGTGCACGAATCGGTTTCGGAGAGTTCTTAGTTTTGCTTTGTGCGCTTTTTTATACCGGACAGATAATCGGGTTGAGTAAATGGAGCGCCGGACGAGATGTATGGACGATGACTTTTGTGCAGATCTTGGTCGTTGCAATCATGACTGGAATCGCTTCTTTGATCGAGGGATTCCAAAGCCCGCCAGATAGTGGAGTTTGGGGAGTAATTCTCTTTACCGCACTTGTCTGCACCGTTACCGCCTTTATCGTGCAGACCTGGTCCCAGGCAATTATCGAATCCACGAAGGCTGCGGTAATCATGACGATGGAGGTTGTCTTCTCTGCTTTATTTGCGGTTTGGATCGGTGGTGAAGTGCTCTCAACTCGCACTTTAATTGGTGGCTTATTGGTTGTAATCTCTATGTACACAATAGTTTTCCATGAAAGTAAACCATGATTGATCTACGTTCGGATACAGTTACCAGGCCTTCTAAAGCGATGTTGGATTCCATGATGCGCGCAGAGGTTGGCGATGATGTTTATGGCGATGATCCAACCGCTAATTCATTGGAAGATAGGGTCGCGGAGATGTTCGGCAAAGAGGCTGGTCTCTTCTGCCCTACTGGATCTCTGGCAAATCAATTGGGAATTCGCACTCTGGTCGCACCTGGCGAAGAATTGATTCTTGATCAAACTGCACATATAGCCCGAGCTGAATTAGGTGCTGCTGCGGTATTCAGTGGTATCACCACCAGAACCTGGCAATCCAATAAAGGTAGGTTGATAGCTTCTGATGCACTAGCCCTTGCTCATCCTGATGCTGGTCCGTATTTAGTTTCAACCACAGCAATTGCCATTGAGAACACCCATAACTTTGGTGGCGGCACAATTCAATCAATTGAAGAAATCAAGAAAATACATGATGGTGCACGTGCCATGAAACTCTCTCTCCATCTTGATGGTGCACGCATTTGGAATGCGCATGTCGAGACCGGAATCGCATTCTCCGAATATGGAAAGTATTTCGACACCATCAGCGTATGTCTATCAAAAGGTCTAGGCGCACCGGTTGGATCAGTATTAGTCTCCACAAAAGAGCGAATCGCAAAGGCGCGTATATGGCGCAAACGCTATGGTGCAGGTATGCGCCAAATCGGAATCTTGGCCGCGGCGGGCCATTACGCATTAGATAACAACATTAAATTACTTGCCAGAGATCACGATAATGCCAAGAAATTGGCCCACGCCTGCGGGTTGCCTGCGCCAGATACCAATATTGTCGCAATCGATGTATCTGATTATCCATTCAACGCATCCGAATATGCCGCCACTTTAAAAGCAAATGGAATTCTGGCTGGTGCGCTAGGCCCAAACTTTGTTCGACTAGTTACTCATATGGATCTAACTGATGAAGACATCCAAAATGCGTGCGAAGTTTTAAAGCGCACCCTCATGGCGTAATAACCACTCTTTCTTATTTAACCCATACGCATAATTTCCAAGATTGCCTCCGGTACGAACTATCCGATGGCATGGAACAACTAATACGATCGCATTCTTAGCGCAGGCACTTCCTGCAGCTCTTACCGCGGCTGGCGAGCCAGAGCGCTCTGCCAGTTCAGAGTAAGAGATAGTTCCCCTCACCTTTCTCATCGCCTTCCAAGCGTTCTGTGAAAATGGTGCACCTGGTTGTGAAACTTTAATGGCATTTATTGCACTGATTTCGCCTTCGAAATAATCTTTGAGTAATTCAGTGATTATTGGAATTTTTCTAGTATTTTCTATTTTGAAGCCTGCATAATCATCATGGAGAGATTCACGAGCTGCTTTCATCGTGCTTAAGTTTGCAGCCAAAAGAATTGAACCATCTGCAATTAAATTAATTGTCCCAATAGGAGAATCAAAAGTGCTTGCAAGCAGAGCCACAGGCGCGAAGTTATCGGTCGCGCAACATCTCTGCAACTAGAAAGGCAAGCTCTAGAGATTGGGTGTGATTCAAGCGAGGATCGCAGGCGGTTTCGTATCTTGTCGCCAGATCTTCTGCTGAAATCTTGGCACCGCCACCAAGACATTCAGTCACATCATCACCTGTTAATTCGATATGAACTCCACCTGGATGAGTTCCGAGCGCCTTATGAACTTCGAAGAATCCTTTAACTTCATCCATTACATCTTCGAATTGGCGAGTTTTATAGCCAGTTGATGATTCAAAAGTGTTTCCGTGCATTGGATCGCAGACCCAGAGCACCTTGGCGCCGGATTTAGTGACCCCGTCAACTAATGCCGGAAGCGCTTGGCGAATCTTGCCAGCGCCCATACGGGTAATGAAGGTCAATCTCCCTGGTTCGCGATTTGGATCCAATTTATCAATCAGACGCAACGCATCATCGACTGTCGAACTCGGACCCAATTTAACTCCGATTGGATTCTTTACTTTAGAGGCGAAATCAATATGCGCTCCATCTAATTGGCGAGTTCGTTCGCCGATCCAAATGAAATGTCCTGATACATCGTACGGATCGCCAGTGCGCGAATCGATTCTGGTCAATGCCTTTTCATATTCCAGAATCAGCGCTTCATGGCTTGAGTAGAACTCGACGGTCTTAAATTCTTCCGGATCAACACCAGCCGAGCGCATGAAATCAAGCGCACGTCCGATCTCGGTTGCCATCGCTTCATAACGAGTGGCATAAGGATTATCTTTCACAAAGCCCTTATTCCAATCGTGAACTTTACGAAGATCTGCAAATCCACCTTGAGTAAATGCGCGAACTAGATTTAAAGTCGCCGCTGAAGTGTTGTAAACACGCACCAAACGCTGTGGATTTGGTTTACGTGCGCTTTCGGTGAACTCTAAATCATTTACAGCGTCACCACGATATGCAGGCAGAGTTACTCCGTCACGAGTCTCTGTATCGCTAGACCTTGGTTTGGCGAATTGCCCCGCCATTCTTCCGACTTTAATCACCGGAAGCGATGAGTAATATTGCAAGATCGCAGCCATCTGCAAAATTGTTTTGATGCGATCCCTAATCGAATCAGCGGTTGCCGCGGCGAAGGTTTCGGCACAATCTCCGCCTTGCAACCAGAATGCTTTACCTTCAGCTGCTTGCGCGATCTGCAATTTGAGATCATCACATTCGCCGGCAAATACCAAGGGCGGAAAACTCTTTAACTCTTTTACCGCGTCAGTCAACTCGCTTTGTGGCCACTTTGGTTGTTGTGCCGCAACTAGAGTTGGGTTAAAGAGATTCTCTAAATCCATCTGGAGATTGTACTTAAACGATTAATTGCCGTGAGTGGCAATTAACCGAAGAAGATCTCTGCCTCTTTGTATAGCTCTGGATTAACGGTCTTTAAGGTGCCGGTCGCAGATTCGAGTGGTACGCGCACGATATTAGTTCCGTGAAGTGCGACCATCTTGCCCCAGTCACCTTCAGAGGCAGCGGTAATGGCATGTAATCCGAATCGAGTTGCTAAGACGCGATCGAATGCAGTTGGTGTGCCACCACGTTGAATGTGTCCTAGCACTGAAGTTCGCGCCTCTTTACCGGTCTTTGCCTCGATCTGCTTGGCTAGCCAATCACCGATTCCAGATAACTTAACGTGTCCAAAAGCATCTAAGTCCCCGCCTTGGGTCACCATCTCGCCATCTTGTGGAATCGCACCTTCTGCGACCACGATGATCGGAGCATAAGACTCTTTGAAACGAGATTCGACCCACGCGCAGACCTTATCTACCGAGAATTTAACTTCCGGAATCAAAATACAAGCTGCGCCACCTGCAATACCAGAATGTAGCGCGATCCACCCTGCGTGACGACCCATTACTTCTACGATCAACGCGCGATGATGTGATTCAGCGGTGGTGTGCAATCGATCGATTGCTTCTACTGCGATATTTACCGAGGTATCAAATCCAAATGTGTAATCAGTATTGTTAAGATCGTTATCGATGGTCTTAGGTACACCAACAACTTTTACGCCAAGTGCATCTAATTTGGTTGCAACGCCCAAAGTATCTTCGCCGCCGATTGCGATAAGTGCATCGACGCCCATCTTCTCTAAGTTCTGCTTAATTCGCTCGACACCATTTTCGATCTTGAATGGATTGGTGCGTGATGAACCAAGAATGGTTCCACCGCGTGGCAAGATGCCGCGAGTCGCTTTGATATCCAATGGCATCGTTAATCCTTCTAATGGACCGCGCCAACCATCTCTAAAACCTATGAATTCATGTCCGTACTCTTTAACACCTTTACGAACTACCGCGCGAATAACCGCGTTCAAACCTGGGCAATCGCCGCCACCTGTGAGCACACCAATACGCATAACAACTCCAAATAACTTCGAGAAATTTAAATTGAAAGTTCAGATATTTTTAGAAATCTGAGAAATTTGATGGTCAACGCTGACGGGTGGAGTCTAGCCTTAGCCAACGGGAAATGCCATCATCTGGGTACTTGTAAAGGCATTGATAAGTGTGTGAGCGGAGCGTGAATTGAGCGGAAAATTAGTAGCCGGCGTTGACTCCTCTACGCAATCCGTAAAAATTGTGGTGCGGAACTTGGAAAGTGGTGAGTTGGTCAGAGAATCCAAAGTAGCTCATCCCGATGGGACCGAATGTGATCCGAGAGATTGGCAGAGCGCACTAGCACGTGCAATTGCAGATGTAGATGAACTCAAGGACGTATCGGCAATTTCTATTGGTGGACAACAACATGGTGCGGTCGTACTAGATGAAAGCGGCGCGCCTATCAGAAAAGCCTTGCTCTGGAACGATACCCGCTCTGCCAAAGAAGCGAATGATTTAAATCAAGAGTTCGGCGGTGCTCAAGCAACAGCAGATGCAGTTGGTTCTGCGCTGGTGGCTTCTTTTACCGCAACTAAATTGAGATGGATCGCGGATCATGAATCAGAAAATGCAAAGCGTATTGCTGCCATTTGTTTACCGCATGATTATCTCTCTTGGTCACTAACTGGTTCTAAGAAATTGTCAGATCTCTTCACTGATAGAAGCGATGCGTCAGGCACGGGTTATTTTGATTCTCGCAATAATCAATATCGACATGATTTTCTTAAGATCGCTTTAAGAGGACACGATGTCCAAGTACCCCGAGTTCTAAAACCAGACGAATTTGGTGGCGATTTCCGAGGTATTCCTATTGCTCCCGGAGCCGGAGATAATGCAGGCGCCGCGCTTGGTGTTGGTGCAGTACCAGGAGATGTCGTAGTTTCACTTGGCACCTCTGGCACTGCATTCGCGGTAAGTGAGACTTCAACCCATGATGGATCAGGAACCGTTGCAGGCTTTGCAGATGCGACTGGCAGATTCTTGCCATTGGTCTGCACATTAAATGCAGCTCGAATCCTTGATGCAGGATGTAAATTACTTAAAGTTTCACACGATGAATTAGCGATGCTCGCACTTAGCGCACCAGCCGGTGCAAATGGCTTGACCCTGCTTCCCTACTTCGAAGGTGAAAGAACTCCCAATCGTCCAAACGCTCGTGGTACTTTGCATGGTTTATCTCTAAATAATTCCGATCCTGCAAATATCGCTCGCGCTTACATCGAAGGCATGCTCTGTGGTCTAGCAGATGCAGTTTTTGCATTAGAAAAATTGGGTGTAGCGGTAAATAGAATTCTCCTTGTCGGTGGTGCCGCGAAGAATCCCGCAGTACCCGAAATTGCATCGAGCATCTTCGGTCGCAAAGTGGTAGTACCACCGCCAGGTGAATATGTTGCTAATGGTGCGGCTCGTCAAGCAGCTTGGGCACTTACCGGTCAATTACCTGATTGGGAGATTGGTGAAACTAAAGTAGTTGAGGTTCAACACCTGCCCGAAGTATTTTCTAGATACCAGGAACTAGTGGCAAAAACTATAAATTTCTAAGCAGTTACCCGAACACCTTTGCCAACTACCACGATGCCACTTTCAGTCACAGTAAATCGTTGACGATCACGTTCTAGATCTACCCCAATTTGTGCGCCATTTTCCACCACTACGCTCTTATCAATGATTGCTTTGCGAATGACTGCACGTTCTCCGATCCGCACTCCCGGCATCAATACTGCGTGATCTACATATGCGCCACTACCAACCACCACATCGTAACCTGCGACAGTTCTACTTAGATGTCCGCCAGAAATGATCGAACCAGCAGCAACGATTGAATCTTGGGCAATTCCACCCTCAGAGAATTTGGCTGGCGGCAATGATGGCGGGTTAGTTAGTAAAGGCCATTCACGGTTATATAAATTGAAGATCGGATGGACTGATACTAAATCCATATGCGCATCAAAATATGCATCTATGGAACCCACATCGCGCCAATAACCTTTATCGCGAGCCGTTTCTCCTGGCACAACATTGTTCGCAAAATCGTAAACTTTAGCCATACCTTGTGCTGTTAGCATCGGGATTATGTTTCCGCCAATGTCATGGCGAGATTCCAGATTCTCTGAATCCAGAATCAAAGCTTCTTCCATCACATCTCGGCGGAAGATGTAGTTACCCATTGAAATCAAAGTTAGATCCGGATGACCTGGCATCGCGGGTGGATTAGCTGGCTTTTCATGGAAAGCCTTGATGGTGATTCCATCTTCAGCTAACTCGATGCAACCGAATTCCGAGGCCTCACTTCGTGGCACACGAATCGCGGCGATCGTGATACCGGCATTTGTCGCTCGATGTTGTTCGAACATCTGCATTGGATCCATGCGATAAACGTGATCTGCTCCAAAGACCAATACGTCTTTGGGATTCTCGTCGTGAACCAAATTGAAGTTCTGCAAAATTGCATCGGCACTTCCGGTGTACCAACGTGGTCCCAATCGCTGCTGCGCCGGTACTGGGGTCACATAATTGCCAAGCAAGGTCGACATTCGCCAAGTAGTCGTTATGTGTCGATCTAATGAGTGAGATTTGTATTGCGTCAACACTGCAATGCGACGTAAGTCTGCATTTACTAAGTTCGAGAGTACGAAATCGATCAAACGATACGAACCACCAAATGGCACCGCAGGTTTTGCGCGATCAGCAGTTAATGGCATGAGTCTCTTGCCTTCGCCACCTGCAAGGACTATTCCAAGTGGAAAGTCTCTACTCACCATGCATTAAGTCTAACTATTGGAACCTATTAACCTGAAGTGGCGAGTTGCTCCTTTTATATTTAGAGTAAGTCCATGGCGCTTAATGACTTGCTAAAGGTTGGATTAGTGACCAAAGAGTGGCCGCCACAAATTTATGGTGGGGCGGGCGTACATGCGGTCCAGTTATCGCAAGCGCTTAGCAAGCAACCCGGAATCCAAGTTGATGTCCATTGCTTTGGTGGGCCAAGACCAGATGCCTTCGGCTATAACACCCCTGAGGCTTTCACAAACTCAAATCCCGCACTTCAAGCATTAGCGACAGATCTTCTGATTGCAGAGCAACTTGGAAATGTGGATCTAATTCATTCACACACTTGGTATGCCAATTTCGCCGGTTTGTCTGGCGCCGTGCTTCATGGCAAGCCACATATTGTCAGTGCGCACTCGTTAGAGCCACTTCGTCCATGGAAGGCCGAACAATTAGGTGGCGGTTACCGGATCTCCTCTTGGGCCGAACAGAGCGCATATGAATCTGCGAATGCGATCATTGCAGTATCTGATGGGATGCGAAGTGATGTCTTGCGCGCATATCCCAATGTGGACCCAACAAAAGTCGTGACAATTCGTAACGGTGTAGATATCGAAAAGTTTGCACCTAATTTTGATCCACAAATTAAATCGAAATTAGATAGTAAATACGGAATCAATGGCCGATACGCCATCTTCGTCGGACGAATTACTAGACAAAAAGGTTTGGCGCATCTGCTGCGCGCCTGGCAATCAGTTTCATCAGATTATGGCCTGGTCTTAGCAGCGGGTTCCCCAGATGAACCAGGTATTGGCGCAGAGGTCGAGCAGTTGGTTACCGATTTGCAGCGCACCCGCAAGAATATCTGGTGGATAAAAGAGATGGCACCACATGAAGAATTAACTTCATTACTAACTGGCGCCGATTTATTTGTATGTCCTTCGATATATGAACCGCTTGGCATTGTTAATTTGGAAGCGATGGGCTGCGAGACCGCGGTATTAGGTTCAAAAGTTGGCGGCATTCCAGAAGTTGTTGCTGATAATCAAACCGGAAGATTGGTTGATTACGATGCTGCAGATCCAAAGGCATTCGAATCCAATCTCGCCGCACAAATAACCGAACTTATGGCCGACCCGGAACTATTAGACAAAATGGGTAAAGCTGGTCGAATTCGCGCCAAAGAGCACTTTGGTTGGGATTCAATTGCACTACAAACAATCGAGCTATATCGAAAAGTGCTTGAACACTAGTTTTAAACGCTACACTCGCGACTATATGACACGTAAACATCTCGGACAATTCATACTGGTTGGTTTTCTCTGGGGTGTTCCGTATTTATTCATGCGCGTAGCAGTTCGAGAATGGCCACCTGCCTTAGTGGTCTTTGGTCGAGTTCTTATCGGATCTGCGATTCTCTTTCCAATTGCGATAAGGCGCGGAAGTGTTCGCGAATCGCTAAAAGGTTTTAAATGGATATTTGTATATGCACTATTAGAAATGTGTGGACCTTGGTATCTGATCACACATGCCGAGACTAAGATCAATTCGGGACTTGCTGGATTGTTGGTTGCAACCGTTCCGATATGGTCCACTATCTACTCATCAATGGCCGGAGATAAGAGCGTCTGGCATCACAAGAGATTGCTTGGAATTATCTTTGGCTTCATCGGTTTAGTCTCAATTGTTGGCATTGAAACCATCTCTGGCGCCGCTGATACCTTTTCGGTTTTGCAAACAGTATTTGCTGCAATCCTCTACTCCACCGCAATGGCAATTATCTTGCGCGGAATGCCAAATGGAGACGGCGTAGCGATAAATGCGATTGCGATGGCGATCACTGCGGTCATCTTCTTACCTAGCGCAATCGGCAATTGGCCGGAACAAACCCCATCACTTAAAGCCACTTTATGTCTTATCGGATTAGGCGTCTTAAGTACGGGCTTGGCTTTCATGGTCTATTTCAACTTGGTAAAAGAGATCGGACAAGCGCGCGGTTCGATGGTAACTTATTTAAATACCGCATTCGCAGTACTGCTCGGCGTCATTATTCTTGGTGAACCTTTAACAATTGGAATGATTGTCGGATTACCACTGGTTTTGATTGGCTCCTACTTCGCTTCGCGTAAGCCTATTACTAATTAATTTTTAATTATCTAAGTACCCTAAACGTTCTAGTGACTTTGGGTCGCGCTGCCAATCTTTGGAGACTTTTACATGTAAACCTAAGAAGCATTTAGAACCAATTAGTTTTTCGATCTCGGCTCGAGAGCGCATTCCGATTGACTTCAAAGTCTCACCTTTATGTCCAAGCAAGATGCCGCGTTGTGAATCACGTTCGACGTGGATGGTGGCATGGATATCAAATAGCGCTACGCCATCGCGCTCTTTAAATTCATCAATCGTGACTGCCACTGAATGCGGTAGCTCTTCGCGTAATTGTTGAATCGAAGCCTCGCGAATCAATTCGCAGATCAACTGTTCGGTACTCTGGTCGGTCGCCTTATCTTCGGGATAATACTTCGGACCTTCCGGTAAGTATTTACTAATCAAACCTTTTAAAACATCGATCTGAAGCTCTTTTATTGAAGAGACCGGAACAATCTCATCCCACTTGGCAAGCTCTCCAACGTTAAGTAAACGAAGTGGCAGCTGCTCTTTGCTTACGGTATCAATCTTGGTCACGACTGCAATTTTCTTTGCTGAACTTTTATGAATCTGTTCGAGGATCTGTTCGTCACCTGTACCACTCTCTTCATTTGCAGGTAAGGTCATTAAGATCAAATCGACCGATTCTAGATTCTCGCTTACAACTTCGTTTAAGCGCTTACCTAACAAGGTACGCGGCTTATGAAATCCAGGGGTATCTACTAAGACCGCTTGGAATTCCGGATCATTTAAAATGCCCCGAATCGCGGTTCGAGTGGTATTTGGATGATGAGAGGTGATCGCAACTTTCTGTCCGACCAACGCATTAATCAGGGTCGACTTACCGGTATTTGGGCGACCTACAATCGCAACGAAACCGGATCTCATCGCCCCTAGTTTCTCATCAACTGCGCATTAACTCCAAAGCATCGTTGATTCCCGTACAGATAACCGCCGCACCTTCTCCGATTAAGCGGTGACAACCTTCAGATAGCGGTGAATTTATCTGACCTGGAATCGCCATTACTATCCGATTTAAATTTTGTGCGTCAGTAGCAGTACGAAGCGCACCAGATCTAAACGCAGCTTCTACGACTAAGGTTCCATTACCGAGCGCAGCGATCAACCGGTTTCGATTTAAGAATCTATGCGGCAAAGCTTTGGTTCCCAACATGTATTCAGATAGCAATAGGCCACTCTCTGCGATCTCTTCAAATAATCTGGCATTACCAGCTGGATAGATGACATCCAAACCGGAAGCGAGAACTGCGATGGTCTCCCCCTCTGCGATTAACGCCCCTTTATGTGCCGCGCTATCGATGCCATAAGCACCACCACTTACGACAACCCATTCGCGATCGACGAAGTTTGCCGCCATCTCTGATGCCACTTTGATTCCGTATTGCGTGGGATTGCGGGTTCCGACGATCGAGATCGCGCGTTTTCCAATCAGGTCGATATTTCCTCTTGCAATTAACCCGATTGGAGGCGCTGGTAACTCTTCAAAAATCTCACCCGGTGTTACGAATTTAAATCCAAACTTCTCGATTCGCTCTAAAACCGCTTCACCATTTGTGGCTAAAATATCCGTTACATCGTATTTGTATTTACTAGCTCTACATTTCTCTAAAACCGCCTCTGGCCCATTTTCAAATACTTCGCGTGACCAGAAAGTCAGCCCCGGTTCGATGCTGGCAAAAAGTTGCGCCCGGGCAATCAATTCAGTGCTCAATTGCCACCTCGCAATTTATAGCTCTCTTCGATTTCGACCAAAGTTGGGCGTTCAATCTCTTTTAGATCTGCGATGGTCCAACTAGTCCTTATTATTTTGTGAAGACCTCGTGCAGTAATTAACTCTTTATCCATTTCATCGTGTAAGAAGTTCATCGCTTTACGATCTGGTTGGTATTTAGTACGAAGTGCCTTTGGTGGAATTTCCGAATTTAATTGCCAATTCTCTTCTTGAAACCGCTTCGCCGCTCTGATTCGTGCATTAATAACACGGGCTCTTATTTGTGCGCTAGATTCGTTATTTTGTTCTGCCAATTCCAGACGTCCGACATTCTCTACGGTTACCCGAAGATCCATTCGATCTAGAAGTGGACCAGATAACTTATTTAGATAGCGACGAATTTGTAATGAAGAACAAGTGCAACCGCGGCCTTTGCCGCTAAATTTCCCACACGGACAGGGGTTCGCTGCCAAAACCAAAATGAACTTAGCTGGAAAAGTTAAATTTCCATTCGCTCTCGAAATCGTGATCGAACCAGACTCAAGTGGTTGGCGAAGTGAATCTAGTACGCCGCCACTACATTCAGGAGCTTCATCTATAAAGAGCACACCACGATGCGCCAAGCTACAAACTCCAGGTTTGATCACATGCGCACCCCCACCGACCATTGCAATTCTCGTAGTGCTGTGATGCGGCGAGATAAATGGTGCGTATTCTGATAACGGAGCCCGATCACTATTGGTGATCGAATGGATCGCAGTTACTTCCAGCGCTTCGGATTTTGAAAGTGGCGGCAATATCGACGGTAAACGCTCGGCAATCATCGTCTTGCCTACACCAGGTGGTCCGATCATCAAGAAGTTATGGCCACCAGCTGCGGCGATCTCGGCTGCCCTTCGTGCCATTACCTGTCCTGCAACATCTGCAAAGTCGAGCTGGTGCTCTGAATTGTCTAACTTCAGATCCAATTCAGGTTGATCAATAAGCTCACCGGTGTGCAACCAATGAATGATGTCTACCAAACGTTCGAATGCGAAAACCTTTAATTCCGGAATCAATTTTGCCTCCGCCAAGTTGGCTGCCGGAATCACCGCTTGTTTGATGCCATTTTGATACGCGCAGATCAAAGAAGGCAAGACTCCGCGGGTTTGTCTTATATTTCCTTCGAGAGATAGTTCACCGATAAATAACATCTCTTCGGTACCACGTACGACTTCGGAGGCAGCCAGAATTCCCATTGCAATCGGTAGATCAAAAGCACTTCCCGATTTTGGTAGCCAGGCCGGTAAGAGCGAGATCGTTACTTTTCGATTGGGCCAACCTTGTCCACTATTTACCAGCGCTGCGCGTACTCGATCGCGTGACTCATTAAGCGCCGCATCCGGAAGTCCCAAGAGTGAATAACCAGGTAAGCCATCCGCAATATCGACTTCGACGGTAACCACTTCGCCCTTGATTCCACTCAAAGCGATTGCTTTTGTTGTAGCTAGGCTCATAGAACACCTGAGCGATAATCGATAGTAGGTCGCAAACTCTTACTCAAAGTAACTGCAGCGACATCAACTTGATAATCAGCCCCGAAACGTTCGTGACTTACTAACCAAGCGAGGGCTAATTTCTGTAATCGATAGGCCTTCTCTCGATCAATTGCTTCTAGTGGATGACCAAATGCAGAAGTGCTGCGAGTCTTAACTTCGACGAAGTGGATCTTTTTGGAGGGGCTTTCGACCACTAAATCGATCTCGCCACCTTTGATTCGCCAATTTCGGTCGAGGATATTAAATCCCAAATTAAGCAGGTAATGCGCGATCGCGGTTTCGCCGAGCTTTCCGATTATCTGATTCTGTTTATTTGGTTTATTTGGTTTATCGAGCTTCTTTACTTTCTCCATCATGTGCAAAAGATAAATTTGCAGATGGCATATGAGATTTTTTAATCCACAATTAGCGCAGCGACGTTGGCATAAGACTTTCGGTGGATTTCGCTTACCCCTAACTCCTTCAAAGCAGCGGTATGCGCGGCGGTTATATAACCCTTGTGTTTTGCGAACCCGTAACCTGGATATTGCCCATCTAATTCCACCATGATTCGATCACGTGTCACTTTTGCAATAATCGAAGCCGCGCTAATCGAAGGGGCAACTTGATCGCCCTTCCAGATCGCAAGGCTAGGCATCGCCATTCCTTCGATCGCATACCCATCGGTGATCACGAAATTAGGCGTGATATTTAAGTTATGAACTGCGCGACGCATGCCATCTAGATTCGCAGCATGAACCCCGCGAGTATCAATCTCTGCTGGCGTTACCGAGATTACGGAAATTGCCAACGCCTCTTCGTGAATTACCGGAAAGAGCACCTCTCGTTGCGATTCATTCAATTCCTTTGAATCACGTAAATCACGTAACTTGGGTGAATTAACATCTTTCAAAATCACACTTGCAATTACTAACGGACCGGCACAAGCTCCACGACCTGCCTCATCGACTCCGGCAATCGGAGCCAAACCTGCAGTTACTAAAGATTGTTCAACGAAGAGCATTAACGCGATCCACTAACTTCGCGTTCTTAAAGGGCCAGATAACTGCTACTACCCGACCTACTACATCTGATTCTGGTACGAAACCTTTATTGATATCGTCTTGGTGATACCTTGAATCGGCAGAGGCGCCGCGATGATCACCCATCACCCATAGTTTTCCTTTGGGCACGGTGACGTTGAATTTCATATCGCTAGGTGCGTTGCCTGCAAATATATATGGTTCGGTGGCTTCCTTACCATTTATCAATAACTTGCCATCTTTCGCGCAACATTGGACATTGTCACCACCGACTCCAACAACGCGTTTTACTAAATATTGTTTCGCAGGATTGGGCAGAATTCCTACTGCCACAAGCGCTTCATGCAATTTGGCAATCACCTTATTTTGCGAGGTCTCATCAATCACCGGAAGCCAATTATTTGGATCATGAAAGACCACGACATCGCCACGATGAATTGTGCGTGAAATAAATGGAACTCTATTAACCGCAACGCGATCATTAACTTGAAGAGTGTTCTCCATCGAACCTGATGGAATATAGAAAAACTGCACTAAAAAGGTCTTTATTAAAAGCGAAACAATTACTGCAACGATTAAAAGTGCAGGTATCTCGCGAAGGAAGGACCCTTTGCGAAACAATTACTTAGCTTCTTCTTCAGTCTCTTCTACAGCACTCTCAGTAACTTCAACTTCAGCAATTGGAGATTCAACAGTTTCAACTACTGCTTCTTCTACAACTGCCTCGGCCGCTGGAGCTTCGACAACTTCTGGAGCCTCTGGAGTCGAGGTAATGCCATCGCCGTAACCTTCGATGCCATCGCGCTTTTCGCGAATCTTTGAAGCTTTACCGCGAAGGTCGCGTAGGTAATAAAGCTTGGCGCGACGTACATCGCCCTTCTTGATTAATTCAATCTTCTCGATTACCGGGGTGTGAACTGGAAAAGTTCGCTCCACGCCAACGCCGTAAGAGATTTTGCGAATAGTGAAAGTCTCGCGGACTCCATCGCCTTGGCGACGGATAACGATGCCTTGGAAAACCTGGAGACGGCTCTTGTTACCTTCGATAACGCGGACGTGAATCTTCAATTCATCGCCAGAGCGGAATTGCGGGATGTCTTTGCGTAGCGTCGCAGCATCCAACGCATCTAGAACGTTCATGGTTTTCTCCTCTTGAGCCTCGCGCACTTGCCGCGAGCGCAGGGGTCAATCCTGCCACAAGGGCCATGACCGCCCAAATCGACTATTTTGAAAGCAGCATTTCGGTCAATTTCCCATACAAATAAGGGCCAGCAGCAATCGTCAACTCACCATGGACCGAGACCTTGGCGCCAGCTTCAGTAGCTACCAATTCGGCAGCAGCACGATCCCATTCGAGTAATCCCATCTCGTAGTAACCATCCACCTGCCCGGAAGCAACATGGCAGATATCTATCGCTGCAGATCCGTTTCGGCGGTAATCGCGGATCTTCATTATCAATTCATTGAATTGAACGACCTGCTCTTTACGCAATTCACTTCGATAAGCAAAGCCCGTCGCAATCAGTGCGCGATTTAATTCGATAGGGTCATTACAACTTATCTTTGAGCCATTTAAAAATGCACCACCGCCGCGAATCGCAGTGTAAAGCGAATCAATTGTCGGCGAATAAACGACTCCGACAATTGTGCCCTTCTGATCTTTGACTGCGATACTTACCGACCATCCGGCCATGTCATAAAGATAATTTACGGTGCCATCGATGGGGTCGATCACCCAGGTATAACCTGATTTGCTTGGTCGATCCGCACCCTCTTCGCCGATGATTCCATCTTCTGGTCGCACCTTTAATATCGCATCTACGATAAATCGCTCTGAAGCGCGATCCATCTGGGTTACGATGTCTATATCTGAACTCTTGGTGCTGATATCCATCTGTGCCGGACGTTGCATTAATAAGGAGCCCGCATTTTTAGCGATTTCGACCGCTAGATCTCTCAGCTCTTCCATGGTGAAAGCCTATCGTTTTGCTCTCGAATAGTTTTAGGTTGGCTTTAGATTGCCTTAGGCTGGTCATCTATGTTCGATAACTACCGAACACTCTTTGCCATCAAAGGTGCCATTCGCTTCTCGATTGCAGGTTTCGTTGCTCGGATGCATCTTTCAATGGATCGCTTAGCGCTGCTTCTGATCGTTGTACATGAGACTAAGTCCTATGCGCTGGCAGGTTTGATGGTGGCTACTGCATCGATTGTAATTACTTTCGCGCAACCATATTGGTCGCGCTATGCAGACCGAAATGGCCAAAGTCGTGCCTTATACCTAAATACGTTATTTCGTTTGGTGGGGTTCTCGGTTTTCATCACTCTGGTCCATTTCAAATTCCCGATTTGGACCTGGTTTGTAGCGATCATCTTTGCGGAGTTGAACACAATCAGTGCAGGTGGATTAGTGCGACGCCGATGGATCTTGGTTCTGCCACACGAGAAATTAAAGACCACCGCATATTCTTTCGAGGCGCTTGTTGATGAGGTCGTCTTTGTTTTCGGACCATTGATCGCAACTGCACTCTCCACCTATGTCGCACCTGAAGCAGGGCTTATTGCATCGATGAGTTTTGTGGCTCTCGGTCAGCCGGCGCTAGCGCGATTGAAAGATACTGAACCGCCCTTCGGTGCAAACAACCAAATAAACGCAGAAGTTTCTATCTGGAAAAGAAAGAGCACTCAGGCAATCATCTTGCCGATCTTCTTTGTTGGTGCTTATTTTGGTTCTGTAGGTATCACGGTCTTAGCATTCTTAAATTCGATTGAACGACCAGAGCTAACTGGTGCACTACTTGCAGTGTGGGCGCTTGGCAGCGCAACTGCAGCAATTTTCAATGGCGTGATCAAATGGCGGATGAATCACGCGCAACTTTTCACTTATGCGCTTGCCTTCATGTTGGTAGCATCATTTGCGCTTCTTTTGGTAAACAATGTTTGGCAATTAGCAATAGTTCTTTATTTGAATGGCATCGGTATCTCGCCAGTACTTGTTAATGCATATGCCACGATGGAATCTGAGGTATCCACAGAGGAATTGACCGAGGCTATGACTTGGGTAACCACAGGTACTCCAACTGGCGGCGCATTAGGCAGTGCAGTTGCCGGACAGGTGATTGATTCATTCGGTGCTAGCCAGGGTTTCTGGATACCGATTGCCGCGTTAATCATCGCGAATCTCGCGTTGCTTCCTTACCTTAACGTTTGGCTTCGGTTACGCTCCCGCTCATGAGCGAGCTACGTGTGACCGGTAGAAGCGAAGATGGTTCGCATCTCTTGCTGACCGATAGCGAGGATCACGAATTTACCTTGCGAATTTCAGATCATTTGCGCGCCACCATCAATCAACCACGTTTGGCATCAGTGCCTACCGAAAATTCCGAACCGACTATGAGTGTCAAAGAGGTCCAAGCAAGATTACGAGCTGGCGCATTAATCGAAGATGTCGCGCGTGAAGCGGGATGGTCTTACGACAAGGTCGAACGCTTCTCCGGTCCGATTCTGCAAGAACGCTCTTACATTTTGAGTATTGCTAATGGCGTCGTGGTAAAAAACCAACAGCGCGACCAAGTTATTTTTCTTGATCTAGTCACCAGCAAATTAGCAGCAAATGGCGTTGCTTCAGATGCCCTTCAGTGGAATGCGCATCGCAGAGATGATGGCCAGTGGGTAATCCGTTTGAATTATCCGAATCGCGATGGACTTGGCGATGCGGTCTGGTTCTTTGATATGGCAAAGCGGACCATCGTTGCCGAAGATGAAGGCGCTGCTTGGATCATGGGCGAGAGCGCACCCAGTGTTAAAGCGCCTGAACCAGAACTCAATCATGGTTTGGTCTACAGCAACCCGACCGTCACGATTAATTCCGCCCCTACTCCACGACTTTCCGTGATCCGCGAGAATGAGGATCAAGAAGACGGAGTAAAGAAACGCGCCTCAGTTCCTTCTTGGGATGAAATCATGTTCGGTAAGAAAGCTACCGACGAAGATTCGGATCGTTAATTTTTAAATAATTAATTGAAGTAAAGGCACGTTCCGCTCTGCATCTGTCAAAGCGCCATGATGACCGACCATTGCGCTCTCTAACTTCTCGCGTGCGGGGTCAATCAAAATCGAATTGTCATTAACAATAGCCACCAGATCACCGATTCGCTCTGCAAAGTTATCTGGCATTGGTAAGCCAAATAGATTTGAGGTAATCGCTTGGTTCTTTGTATATACAGTCGCGGTTTCTCCCAGCTCGCTTCGCCAAAGTTTGGCGATCTCTTCACTTTTCTCTGGGCGGGCTAAATAGATATGTCGCGCGCGCGGTTCACCGGCAATTGTGGTTACCTCAGTACCTAATAGATTTTCACGGCCAATCACGATCTTCTGTCCAACATTCAACATGCCATGATCTCCGGTGATCCAGATCCGAGTTCCTTTGGGTAATTTGGCTTTGAGTTGGGCGACCAAGTTATCAATCATCTTTAGCGCGGTAAGCCATTTCTCTGAGCCATAACCTGCAACATGCCCTGCTACATCCAAATCATTAACATATAGATAGACGAAAGCCGGCGTGACCTTGAGTGCTTCCGCACTTTCGGTTACTAAATCTGGGTAAAGGTTCGCGCCACGATATCTCGCGCCACGAAATACCGCCCTAGTAAAACCAGTTCCTTCGTATCTTTTGCCAGCAACATGAGTGACGTTGACACCGTGCTTAGCTCCGATTTCAAAGAGAGTCTCTTTAGGTTGCCAAAGTACTGGATCTACTTTCTCATCCCACTTAAGTGCATTAAGCACTCGATCGGAATGTGGGACGCGTACGGTGTATCCCAACATGCCGTGTTCGTTAGGCAACGCGCCAGTCATCAAAGTCGCAAGTGCGGTAGAAGTAGTCGACGGAAATGAAGTGATCACATCTCCAAAACTCTTGCCTGACATGATGTTAGGTATCAATTCCGGAAAATCATCAAGTGCTTGCGCGCCAAAACCATCAATCAAAAAAAGAAGTTCGCGATTTGCTGGTGATGTTCCTAACCTAGATTCATACTGAGATAGCCCTAAACTTGCAAAAATCGCAGGCGTAATATCGCTTGATCTCATGGATTTATTCTTTCATTAAATCTCGCGTAAAATCTTGATATGAAATTGGCACCCGAGGTCGAATCTGCGCTACAAAAAGGCGGACCAGTTGTGGCTTTGGAATCAACCATTATCAGCCATGGCTTACCTCGCCCCACAAATCTAGAAGTTGCTAGAGAGGTCGAAGAGATTGTCAGACAAAATGGTGCGACCCCTGCCACCATTGCAGTTATTGATGGTCAAGCGCATATTGGATTAACAGATCAACAATTGATTTCGATCGCCAACCGAGATGATGTAATCAAAGCTTCGACTCGTGATTTAGCCATAGCTGCGGCTAAAGGGTTATCTGCCGCTACCACCGTTGCCGCCACTGCTCACCTGGCATCGATGGCCGGTATTAAAGTATTTGCAACCGGTGGTTTGGGTGGCGTGCATCGCGGTGCCAACGAATCTTTCGACGAATCTGCTGATTTAACCGCGTTATCACAATTAGACATGACGGTTGTGTGCGCTGGTGTTAAATCTATCTTGGATGTGGCTGCGACCTTGGAGCGTTTAGAAACTTACGCAATTGGGGTCATTGGATACAAGACTAATAAGTTTCCTGGTTTCTACCTTACAGATTCCGGCTTCGAATTAGAGTATCAAGCAAATAGCCCAGTAGAAATTGCAACTATCATCAAAGCGCGAACCGAAATGGGCACTCAGAAGAATTCACTGATCGTCGCAAATCCGGTGATCAATCAGATGGATAAAGTTTTGCATGATCGATTACTCGAAAATGGATTGAAAGCCGCAGCCGCAAACAAGATTCATGGCAAGGCTACTACCCCGTTCTTGCTTGAGTATTTCCATACCGAATCTAAAGGTGAATCACTCCGAGTCAATATTGAGATCATCAAAGGCAATAGTGCGCTAGCAGCTCAGATTGCGGCTGCGCTATGAAACGTATCCTTTGCATAGGCGATGTGGCACTTGATGTCATTGCGCAATTAAAAGAGCAGATCAACTACGGCAATGACACTGCAAGTCGCATCTCGACCCACCCAGGTGGGCAAGCTGCCAACGTCGCCTGTTGGATTACTCGAACCAGCAATCAAGCACATCTAGTGGCTCGAGTTGGCAACGATCCAGTCGGTTTCGCTCTAGTCAGCGATTTAGATAAATATGGGGTGGCACATAAAGATTTGATGCGATCTGGTCGACCATCTGGCGTAGTCGTGATTCTCGTTGATTCAAATGGCGAACGTACGATGTTTCCAGATAATGGCGCGAATGCTGATTTAGAGACGAGTGATCTACCCGATCTTGCTGACTTCGATGGAGTATTTATCTCTGGTTATGCGCTCTTAGATTCCAGATCTCGCGATGCTGCATTGAAAATGATTGAAAAAGTAAAGAAAGCTAACCTACCGATCTTCTTAGATCCAACCACCACCGGTGCAATGAAGAGCGTTGCCAAAGAAGAGATCTTGAAATGGGTCTCGTTAATGGACGGTGTACTTCTAAATAATGAAGAAGCGCGCTATTTGGGTGGCTCTGACGATATTGAAGAGGCCGAGGAGAATTTGCAGAAATTAACGCCATTGGTCGTAATCAAATTGGGATCTCGTGGCGCAATGGCAATCAACAAAGGTCAATTCGTTAAAGTTCCGGCAGTAACAACAAATGTGGTGGATACCACGGGAGCTGGCGATTCTTTCGCAGCAGGTTTCATACCTAAATGGCTACAAAGTGGCGACCTTGAACTTTCACTAAATGCTGGCGCGGCACTTGCTGCAAAATGTGTAGCGACCGTTGGAGCGCGCCCTCCCCTAAATTAATCGCACTCTTTGGCAGAATCTCGCCCTATGGCTGCTAAGACATCGGGTAAATCCAATGCAAAGTCCGGGCCTAAGCCCGGTGAGAATCCCGGAAAGATCGTTGATATTGATGTCGCATCCGAGATGTCGGAATCTTTTCTGGAGTATGCATATTCGGTTATCTATTCACGCGCGCTTCCTGATGCACGTGATGGTTTAAAACCAGTACACCGTCGCATCTTGCATCAGATGTCTGAGATGGGTCTTCGCCCAGATCGCGGACATGTAAAGAGCGCACGTGTAGTCGGTGAAGTGATGGGTAAGTTGCACCCGCATGGTGATGGTGCGATTTACGATGCATTGGTTCGTATGGCGCAGAACTTCTCGATGCGCTTACCGTTAATTGATGGCCATGGAAATTTTGGCTCGCTTGATGCTGGTCCCGCTGCCATGCGTTATACCGAAGCACGTCTAGCTAATACCGCAATGGCTATGGTCGCTGAAGCTGATGAGAATACTGTGGACTTCGGTCCCAATTACGATGGCCAATTAGCCGAGCCTTTGGTTCTACCATCCGCTTTTCCCAACTTATTAGTAAATGGCGCTACTGGTATTGCAGTTGGAATGGCCACCAATATGGCGCCTCATAACTTGAGCGAAGTCGTAGCGGCAACTAAATATTTAATCGAAAATCCAAAAGCCACCACCAAACAGCTGATGAAGTTTGTCCCTGGCCCTGATTTTCCAACTGGCGGCGAGATTGTAGAGACTGCTGGCATCACCGAGGCTTACGAATCAGGGAAAGGTGCATTCAAAATCCGCGCAACGGTTGAGATCGGCAAAGTTTCATCACGTAAACAAGGAATTATCGTCAAGGAACTTCCTTTCAACGTTGGGCCAGAAAAGATCGTCGAAAAAATCGCCGAAGTAGTGAAGGCAAAGAAGATTCAAGGCATCAGCGATATCGTCGATCTATCTGATGGAAAGACCGGTACCAACGTAGTCATTGAATTGAAGAATGGCTATGAACCCGAAGAGATCCTGGAAAAACTTTACAAATTAACACCTATGGAACAGCAATTCTCCATCAATGCTGTCGCGCTAGTACGCGGCAAACCACAACAATTGGGATTGAAGGAGCTATTACAAATATTCATCGATCACCGTATCGAGGTTGTGCGCCGCCGTTCGCTTTTCCGGAAAGATAAAGCTGAAGCTCGCTTATTACTCGTCGATGGACTTCTAAAGGCGATCATTGATATCGACAAGGTAATTAAGATTATTCGCGGTTCTGAAGATGCCACGGCAGCAAAAGATGCGCTCATCAAGAATTTCAAACTAAAAGAGGAACAAGCGGTTTACATCTTGGACATGCCACTTCGTCGATTGACCAAGATGAGCAAAATCGAGCTTGATAATGAGCAGAAAGATTTGAAGAAGACGATCGCCGAATTAACCGCAATTTTAAAGAGTGAGGACTCTATTAAGGCGAAAGTCTCCGAAGAGGTCTCTGAAATCGGTAAGAACTTCGGCACTGCGCGCCTAACTAAAATCAGCGCTTAAGTTCAATTATGCGTCGATGCGATCGCGATCTATATCCGCAGTCGAGATAAAGTCTTTACGTGGTCCTACCTCGTTACCCATTAATAGCTCGAACATCTGCTCGGCAGCTTGTGCATCCTTGATAGTCACGCGACGAAGTGTGCGATGATCAGGATCCATGGTGGTCTCACGAAGTTGATCGGCATCCATTTCACCTAAGCCTTTGTAACGCTGAATCGGCTCTTTCCAACGTTTTCCTTGTTTCTTAAGCTCTGCGGTGACTTTTTTCATCTCATCATCGCTGTAGGTATAGAGGAATTCACCTTTCTTACCGCCGCTACCCATAACTTCGATGCGATGTAATGGTGGAATCGCAGCAAATACCCGACCCGCATCGATCAATGGACGCATATATCTATACAACAAAGTAAGAAGCAAGCAACGAATATGTGAACCGTCGACATCGGCATCGGACATCATAATGATGCGTCCGTATCGCGCTTCGTCTAATTCGAAGGACTTACCAGAACCTGCTCCGATAACTTGGATGATTGATGCACACTCTTTGTCGTCCAGCATCTGCGATAGAGATGCCTTCTGCACATTAAGGATCTTTCCGCGAAGCGGCAAGATTGCCTGGAACTCAGAGTTGCGCGCAGCCTTGGTGGTACCAAGCGCCGATTCACCCTCTACCAAGAAGAGTTCAGTGCGATTTACATCTTCGGAGCGGCAATCAGCTAATTTGGTTGGCAGCGATGAGGATTCAAGTGCGTTCTTGCGGCGTTGCAATTCTTTATGTGTACGAGTTGCAATACGAGTGCGCGAAGCATTTACGATCTTCTCGAGTACCAATTTGCCATTTGCTTTGTCGATGCGTTTAGTGGTGTTGAAGAAAGCTTTAAGACCATCAGAGACCACATTGCCCACGATCTTGATAGCAGCGTTTGTGCCCAGCACCTCTTTGGTCTGGCCTTCGAATTGCGGTTCGGTCATACGAACTGTGATCACCGAAGTAAGACCTTCAAGTACATCGTCTTTAATTACATCCGCTTCGTTCTTCTTCAAGATGCCAGCGCTTCGGGCGGCATCATTAATTATTTTGGTGATTGAACGTTCGAAACCTTGAACGTGGGTGCCGCCCTTTGGGGTTGCGATGATGTTTACGAAGGAACGCATGGTGGTTTCATAACCATTGCCCCACTTAAGTGCGATATCCACACCCATCTCGCGCTGCACATCGGTTGAGACCATATGTCCTTGGTCATCAAGCACCGGGACGGTCTCTTCGTATGCACCGCTACCGCCAATACGAATTACATCGCCGACTGGATCATCTGGTTGTAAGAAGTTGCAGTATTCGGAGATGCCACCCTTATGGAAGAAGGTCTCAGATTTAACGCCCTTGCTTCGCTTATCGTTTACAACCAGCGTAAGTCCTGGCACCAAATAGGAAGTCTGGCGCGCTCGGGCGTAGATATCTTCGATATCTAGCTCGGCATCTTTCATGAAGATCTGTCGATCAGGCCAATACTTAACGCGAGTTCCGGTGATCTTGGATGAAACTTTTCCAATTACTCGTAATCCTGATTGCGCAGTAAATGCTGCCTTTGGACCATCGCCATCAAAGATTCCAGCGACGCCACGTTGAAAACTCATCCAGTGAATCTTGCCGCCGCGATCTACTTCCACATCTAATCGAGAAGAGAGCGCATTAACAACCGATGCACCAACACCATGTAAACCACCAGATGCAGAGTAAGAACCCGAACCAAATTTGCCGCCAGCATGAAGTTTGGTCATAACTACTTCAACGCCAGTTAAACCAGTCTTCGGTTCTTTATCTACCGGGATCCCGCGACCATCATCGTGTACTTCGATGGAACCATCCGATTCGAGATTGATATCGATCTTCTTACAAT
>CAWULI010000002.1:0-30299 GCA_963923155.1 uncultured bacterium | reverse complement strand
TCAAATTAGCAGAGCGCCTAGATGGTTTGCCACGCAACTTAGCGATGCATCCGTGTGCAGTAGTGCTTAGCAATAACACTTTGCCAGATCGTGCACCGATGCTTACAAACGCCAGCGGTTACACCATGGTCGAATTTGATAAAGATGATGTCGAAGCGATCGGGTTATTAAAGCTAGATATCTTGGGCGTGCGGATGCAATCTGCGATTGCGTATGCGATCTCTGAGATCGAACGCACCGAAGCGCGCACCGTTGATATCGAATCGGTACCACTTGATGACCCCGATACCTATAAGTTGATCCAATCCACTAAGACCATCGGGTTATTCCAGATCGAATCACCAGGGCAGCGCGAATTAGTGGGTAAGTTGCAACCCAATTGCTTTGAAGATCTGATCATCGATATCTCGCTCTTTAGACCCGGGCCGGTTAAAAGCGACATGATCACTCCTTTCTTAAATGCGCGCCATGGTTTTAGCGAGCCGAAGTTGATCCATCCAGATCTACATGAAGTATTAGCGCCGACAGGTGGAGTAGTGGTCTTCCACGAACAGGTGATTCAGATCTTGTCGATCATGGCTGGTATCTCTTACGCCGAAGCTGACGAGAAGCGACGCGCTTTAGGTAATTTCGATAAGCAGCAGGAGATCTGCGATTGGTTCTACGAGCGCGCCAGCAAATATCCGCGCACAGTTGTAGATGAGATCTGGCAGGTGTTGCGCGCCTTCGCCTCTTTCGGTTTCTGCAAAGCGCACGCCGCAGCCTTTGCGTTACCTACCTATCAATCTGGATGGCTTAAGACCCACCACCCAGCTGCATTTATCGCAGGTTTATTAACACATGATCCAGGGATGTATCCAAAACGATTGGTATTAGATGAGGCGCGCCAGATGGGTATTGCGATCTTGCCGGTGGATGTAAATAAATCTGGTGCTAATTATCTTGTAGAACTTGTAGAAGATAACGGAATCCGATTGGCGTTAAGCGATCTAGCTGGAATCTCTGCCGACGAGGTAAGTAATATCGTGCGAGCACAACCTTATTTGGATCTCACTGATTTCGTACGTCGCGCTGGCGCCAGTTTGCCCACCACCGAGAAGTTGATCATGATCGGTGCATTTGATGGATTACATAACATCAACCGCCGAGAGCTATTACTACATCTATCAGATATCAATCGCTCTCCAGCAGCAGCGCTACCAGGAGCGCAGATGACCTTTGGTTTTAAAGCACCGGATCTAAAACCAAGTGGGTTACCAGATCTGACCAATACTGAAAAGGTGCGCAATGAAGTCGAGTATCTGGGCATGGAGGTCAGCTCGCATCTAATGCAGTTTTACGGATCTTTCCTAAATCAAATTGGCGCGATCAAATCAGCTGATTTAATCAAGCAACGTTCTGGCGCCAGTGTTTTAGTTGCGGGTGTGAAAGTTGCGCTGCAGACCCCGCCGGTACGTTCTGGTCGCCGAGTCATCTTTCTAACCATCGATGATGGTTATGGTTGTAGCGATGCGACCTTCTTTCCTGATGTTTTCCAAGATGAAGATGCAGATGGAGAACGGGAAGAATTTGCGCAGACCCTGTTTACCTCTAAGTTGTTACTGGTCCGCGGAGTGGTGCGCCGTACCGGTCCTAAAGGGCTCTCGATTCGCGCTACTGGCGCTTGGGATCTAGCTAACGCCTATGAAAATTTTCAAGCCAAGCGAAGTAATCTAATTTCATGAGCGCGGAACAGAAGATAATCCATTGCGATATGGATGCTTTCTATGCCTCGGTCGCAGAGCTAGATGATCCATCACTGCGTGGAAAACCTGTCGTAGTAGGTGCAGGCATTCGTGGTGTGGTCTTAAGTGCAAATTACGCGGCAAGAAAATTCGGAATTAAAGCCGCGATGCCAGTTGGCCGTGCCAAACGAATGGCGCCAAATGCAATATTTGTAACCCCTGATCATCATCGTTACTCCGAAGTTTCTGATCAAGTGATGCAGATATTCCAATCCTTCACGCCATTCGTAGAACCGCTCTCATTAGACGAAGCCTTCTTGGATGTCACTGGCGCGCAACGATTATTGGGCACACCGCGCGAGATCGGACAGGCGATTCGTAAAAGAGTCCAGGAAGAGTGCGGCATTACCTGTTCGGTCGGAATTTCCAAAAATAAATTTATCGCAAAGTTGGCATCGGGACATTGCAAACCAAATGGACTATTAGAGATCCCAGATGATCGGATCATAAACTTCTTGCATCCATTACCGGTATCTGATTTGTGGGGTGTAGGACCGAAAACAGCGGAACAATTAGAAAGATTAGGATTAAAACAAGTTCGCGATATCGCGAACACACCACTTGAAACATTGAAGCGCGCACTCGGAGATGCCACCGGTGAACATTTATACGAACTCTCCTGGGGTCGCGATGAACGTGAGGTAGTCGTCGACGATCCAGACCAATCAATCAGTGCTGCCGAAACTTTTAGTTACGATATTGATGATCCCGAGTTAATCTTGCGCGAATATCTAAGGTTGACCGAGAAGGCCAGCGCGAGATTGCGTGATCGAGAGCTCTTTGCCAAGACCATCGGAATCAAGGTGCGCTTTGCGGACTTTTCGACTATCACTCGTTCCAAGACCTTGCCGCTTCCAATAAGTTCAACTCAAGAGATCTTCCAAGTCGTTAAAGATCTCTATCTCGCCTTGAAATTAGATCGGGCTAGATTGCGTTTAGTAGGTGTATCGCTAGAGAATTTGAAAGAGGAGGGGCCGCAACAGTTGATGCTCGGTCAGCGCGAGAAGGGCTGGCGGGAGGCGGAGAGCGCGGTGGACCAAGCCAGTGCGCGATTTGGTGAGCAAGCTGTGCGCCCAGCAAGCCTGTACCAGAGGTTGTCTAGAAAGAAGAGAGCGGAGTAAATTGCGCCTATGGGCCTAACTGATCGCGAGAAGAAGATCATCGAGGAGATGGAAGCTGCCTTAACGGCGGAAGATCCAAAGCTGGTCGCCACCATGGAGCGCGCCCCACTTCGATTAGGTCTTAATATTGCCGGAATCCTCCTTGGTATCGCCTTGATCCTCTCTGGCGTAATTGCAAAGGCGGCCATCCTTGGCATCGTCGGTTTTTTGGTCGCACTATTTAGCGCTGCGACGATCAGAATGAAGCCAATTGGAGCGAAGATCTCCGGGATCACTGGGGGCGCAAATGGCTCAAAGGCCCCAAAACGGAGCCGGATCCAGGATCGATGGGACCGTCGTAACGAGAAGTAGGTCAATAGTTTCTCTTTAATACCCACGGATTGCCGTGGGTATTTTTGTTTATACGGAACTACCCACAAAGATCTGAAACCACCACCTCCGGACAGGGTGGCAAAGGGAGATTGGTGGGGTTTGGTGGTTGAAAAAGGAGTAAAAGGGAGTAAAGTGGGGAATTGTAAGGCGATTTAAGCGTCCTTGGGGAAGGGGGCCTAAGCCATGTTCTTGGGAACCCACGAACCAAAGCTTGATGAGAAAGGCCGTTTGATCCTGCCGGCCAAATTCCGCGATGAACTAGCCGCAGGTTTAGTTATTACCAAGGGCCAAGAGCGTTGCCTCTATGTATTTCCGCAGAGCGAATTTGCCACTATCACTGAAACTTTAAGACAGGCACCGGTTACTCAAAAAGCAGCTCGTGATTATTCACGCGTCATGTTTGCTGGCGCGCACGATGAGATTCCAGATCGTCAAGGTCGCGTCACGATTCCACAGGGATTACGCGAATATGCAAGCTTAGAGAAAGAGTGCGTTGTTATCGGCGCAAATACTCGCGTGGAGATTTGGGATTTCAAATCTTGGAATGAATATCTCGCGGATCGTGAAAAGAATTTCGCTGAAGTTTCTGAGGAGGTATTCCCAGGACTCTTCTAAAAATTTAACTCTTGTGGCCACTGCCTTCCTTGTTCTGACTTCACTTCCCCGAAGCCAGAGCCTGATCCGTAGGACGGCAGTGACCAGAGGGGTTAAGCAAGAAGCAAAGCGAAATAAAAAGTAAGAAAAGTTGGAGAAGTCGTTAAAGGCAAGAAAGGGGGAAGGAAATGCATATCTCAGTGGCGCTAGATAGATGCATCGAATTACTCACCCCCGCAATCAAGAATTCAACCTCACCAGTTTTAGTCGATGCCACTTTGGGTTTAGGGGGGCACTCATTTGAACTACTCTCCAAATTCCCAAATCTAACTTTAATTGGAATTGATCGCGATAAAGATGCGATTGCAAAGGCCAGCGCTCGCCTTTCCCAATTTGGTGATCGCGTACATATTGTCCATTCAGTATTTAATCGCTTCGATGAAATCGTAAAGTCTTTCGGTTTCGAGCAAGTTGATGCAGCACTTTTTGATTTAGGTGTTTCATCAATGCAATTAGATGTGGCAGAACGGGGATTTTCTTACTCGCAAGATGCACCACTTGATATGCGTATGGATCAATCATCAGGAAACACCGCGGCAGAGATCGTAAATAGTTGGTCTCATGGCGAATTAACCCGGATTTTCCGCATTTATGGCGAAGAGCGCTTTGCGTCTCGCATCGCAGATTTCATTGTGCGCGAACGAGAGCACGCTCCAATTATTTCTACCTCTCAGTTGGCAGATTTGATCAAGCGTGCCATTCCAGCACCAGCGCGTCGCACCGGTGGCAATCCCGCAAAGCGCACTTTCCAAGCTTTGCGTATCGCAGTTAACAACGAATTAGAGGTCATCGAGAGTGCGATTCCGCAGGCGCTTAATCTTTTAAAGATCAACGGACGACTTGTTGTGCTCTCTTTCCAATCTTTAGAAGATCGCATCGTCAAAGAGGCATTCACGCAAGTAACGCAATCTACTTCTCCTCGAGATCTGCCAATCGAACTACCTGGCCATCAGGCTAAGTTCAAATTGATCGCTAAAGGTGAGCGGGCATCAGAGAGTGAGATTGCCTCTAATTCACGTGCGCAATCGGTAATAATCCGTGCGGTTGAAAAGGTGGCTGCATAAATGGCGCTTCCACTGATTTCACCTGCAATCTCTAAGACCAGACAAGCAATCGCGCAGAATTCGCAGCGCGCAATTTTGCGATTGGTTCCTGAATTAGAACGAGGCGAACGCGTTACAAATCGATCTTTCGCGATATTGGTGACTTTCGGTTTGCTAGCAATCTCGCTTTCTATGTTCGTGATCTCCGCGCTTTCAACTCAGGATGCATTTACTCTGGCTAAACTGCAGCGAGAGGCGCAGACTTTGAGCGATCAGAGAGATGCCATAACTCGCGAAATTGCATTTAAGAGCAGTGCGTCTGCACTTGCCGCTAAGGCTCGCAAATTGGGTATGGGTCCTGATGGACAGCCAAGATTCATTGATATTTCCGGAGCTAATAATGGCTAGCTCGCTATTTAATAAGAGAATCCTTCGCCTGGTTTCAATTCAACTTTTAGTTATTTTGGTATTGGTGATTCGGTTGCTTGATGTCCAAGCAGTAAATGCAAGTGGGTATCAAGAGCGCGCTAATAGCGAGCTTTATAGAACCACCACCTTGCTAGCCCCGCGCGGTGAGATAACCGATGTAAATGGAGTTCCATACGCACGATCAATAAGTGCGATAAATGTGGTGGTTGATCAAACCATGATCGTGGATCCGATGCATACAGCTCAAATAGCGGCGCCAATACTGGGTATGAGCGAAACTCAAGTTCTATCCAAAATCGTTGGCAAGAAACGTTGGTTCTTGGTTGCTCGAGATACTACTCCAGCGAAATGGAATGCGTTAAAAGATGCTTTCGCCAATTACAACGAAGCTTTGAGCAAGAAGGATTTCGGCAAGCGCATCGTAGGCTTCTTCTCGGAACGAAACTACACTCGTGAATATCCGGCAGGGTCAGAGATCGCTTCATTGGTGGGATTCGTCAATCAAGAGGGGATTGGCGCAGCCGGTATTGAATCGAGCATGAATTCGATTATTGGTGGACAGAATGGAAAGTACATCTATGCCGATGGCTATGCCGCACAGATTCCTGGTTCGCAACAGCAAATTATTCAAGCAAAGGCCGGCACCTCAGTCAGATTAACGATTGATCGCGATATCCAATATGTAGCCCTAAATGCAATTAGTAAAGTCGTAAAGAGCACCAATGCGATAAGTGGCACTGTAATCGTGATGGATCCAAAAACCGGTCAAGTATTGGCGCATGCAACCGCACCGACTTTCGATCCGAATAAGCCTGTTAAATTAAGTGACGTTCACAACAGTTCGGTACAGGATGTCTACGAACCAGGTTCTACCGGCAAGGTAATGACCCTTGCCGCTGCCATCGAAGAGAAGCTAGTAACTCCAACAACGCTCTTCACAGTTCCTTATGCTTTAAAGACTAAATACCAAGTCTTTCACGATCATGAGAAACATGCGACGCAACATTTGACCACTGCTGGAATTCTCGCGGTCTCAAGTAATACCGGCACCATTCAAGTTGGCGCAAAGTTAAGTGATAAGCAACTTTATGACTATCTTCGTGCATTTGGAGTAGGTAGTTCGACAAACTCTGGGTTACCTGGAGAATCTGCTGGATTGATAAACCCACCTAATCGATGGAGCGGCACCACAAAACCAACCATGTCTTTTGGTCAGGGTTATTCTGTGACCGCGATGCAAGCTACTTCGATCTTTGCCACGATCGCAAACGATGGAGTGCGCGTTACTCCAACTGTGATCGCAGGAACTCAAGATGCTCAAGGACATTACACACCAGCAAAGTCGACCAACGGTGTTCGCGTAATCAGCGCAGATACTGCAAAACAGATGCGCTTGATGATGGAGAGCGTGGTTAGCGCCCAAGGAACCGCACCTGGCGCTGCAATTCCAGGTTATCGCGTCGCTGGCAAGACCGGTACTGCTCAAAGAGTCGATCCAATAACTGGAAAGTACAGTGGATACACCGCTTCCTTCATCGGCTTTGCTCCAGCAGATCAACCTAAATATGTAATTAGCGTGACGATCCAAGGTCCACAAGGTCTGCACTGGGGTGGTTTGCTTGGCGGACCAGTTTTCAAAGAGGTTATGAGTTATGTTCTGGAGTCAAAACATATTCCACCGACAAATACCAAAGTGGCTCCGATACCATTAAATGCCAAGGATTTGGCGAAGTTTGAGGCAGCAAATGCAGCAGAAACTTCGACTGGAAGTACAAATAAAACCAGCAAAATGGATAACAATAAGCAAGCAGGTAAGCAATGAACAGGCCGCTTAACTCGCCAAAGGTGAGTTTTGCTGGCATCGCCAAACTAATCGGTGCAGATTACGATCAGGATTTCGAAGTAAACGGAATTGCACAGAACGCATCCGAAATACAACCTGGCGATATTTTCCTAGCCTTACCTGGTTCCAAACATCACGGTATCGAATTCTTGGATCAAGCAATTGATAATGGCGCGGTTGCCGTTATCACTGATCAAAAAGTTGCTAATTCAAAACTTCCCACGTTGGTTCTTTCGGATCCTCGCGCAATCTCGGGCTTAGTAGCTGCGCATATTTATAGTGAACCCTCGTCAAACATGTTTACAGTTGGCATAACCGGCACAAATGGCAAGACCACCGTAACCACTTTGCTACACCAGATCTGGCAGATAGCCGGTTGGGATAGCGGATTGATTGGGACCGTCAATACTCAAATCAACGATGAAATATTGCCATCGATTCGCACCACACCGGAGGCGTCAGATCTGCAATCAACTTTGGCGATGATGCGCGAACGCCATGCAAGGGCAGTAGCGATGGAAGTATCTAGCCATGCGTTAGCGCTACACCGTGTAGCTGGTAGCCATTTCAAGATCGCCGGCTTCACCAATTTAACACAGGATCATCTTGATTTTCATGGCACGATGGAAAGATATTTCCAAGCAAAGGCTTCGCTATTTAAATATGGATTTAGTGATCTTGCGGTGATTAACATCGACGATCAATACGGCGCGAAGTTACTAGCGCAAATCGATATTCCGGCCGTTACAGTTTCTCGGACTGGCCAAGCAGATTGGCGTTATGAAGAGATAAACAAATTCAATCGGGGCACTTCTGTAAAGATCCGCGGTAGAGATGGAATATTGATCGAAGGCACCACCAAATTGCTCGGTGATTACAATTTAGATAACTTACTGATGGCAGTGGCAATCGCAGTAATCAGCGGAATCGACCCGATAGAGATTTCTAGCAACTTGCATCTTTATCAAGGGGCACCTGGTCGCGTCGAACAGATAGAACTTGGCCAAAACTTTATGGCTTTTGTTGATTATGCTCATACCCCTGACGCCGTAATCAATGTATTGCAAAGCGCTCGACAATTCACCAGTGGAAAATTAATCGCGGTACTTGGTTGCGGGGGCGATCGCGACAAGAGTAAACGGCCATTGATGGGGCAAGCGTTGACTCTTGCGGATTACCCGATCTTTACCAGCGATAATCCCCGAAGTGAGGATGCTAATCAGATCCTTACTGAAATGACTCATGGAGTTAGCCATAACGGAGAAGTTATTTCGGATCGTCGCACTGCGATTGCGCGTGCGGTTGAATTAGCGGGGGCTGGAGATGTAGTTGCAGTCTTAGGCAAGGGCCACGAAACTGGTCAAGAGATCAAGGGCGAAAAATTTCCATTTGATGATCGTAAAGAGTTGATTAACGCGATAGCGGGTAGAAAATGATCCGAATGAAAGCCGGAAATATCGCGCAGATTGTTGGCGGCAGATTAAATGTAGACGAACATGCCGAGGTTTGGGTCGCGCCGGTCTTCGATTCCAGAAAGGCCACACCTGGTTCCTTCTTTCTAGCTTTGCAAGGCCAGAAGGCAGATGGCCATGATTTCATCAATGATGCGTTACAACATGGTGCCGTCTTTGCATTAGTTTCAAAGGAGATAGTCGATCCATCTTTGCCCAATATCCAAGTTCCGGATGTGCTTGATGCTTTGGCAAAGATCGCAACATTTGTCAGAGATCAATTACCAAATTTAAAGGTAATTGGAATTACCGGTTCACAAGGTAAGACCACGACCAAAGACTTATTGCATCATATTCTGGAAAGTGTTGGACCTACAGTTTCGCCCGAGAACTCATTTAATAACGAACTGGGAGCGCCGTTAAATCTTTTGCGCTGCGATGAGAACACAAAGTTCTGCATCGCCGAGCTCGGTGCCCGACATATGGGCGATATCTACAAGATGGCCAAGGTAGTGCGTCCCGAGATCGGCGTGGTATTAAAGGTCGGAACTGCGCATTTATCTGAATTCGGAAGTAGAGAAAATATTGCAAAGACCAAGAGCGAGATGATTCAAGCACTCCCTAGCGATGGAGTAGCGATCCTTGGTACTTACGATGAATTCACCCCGAGGATGGCGGAACTTTTCGATGGTCGAATCTTGACCTTTGGTGAGAATGCTGAAGCTAATGTGCGCGCTGCGGATGTTGAAATTCGAGAAGGTTGCCCGCACTTTGACCTAGTTAACTCTGCTGGCAGAGTCACGATTGGGATGCGCTTAGTTGGCGCACATCAAATACCGAATGCGCTTGCAGCGGCTGCAGTAGCAACAGCGCTTGGAATTCCAAATGATCACATAGCCACCGCGCTCTCAACTGCTGAAGTTAAGAGCAAGTGGCGAATGGAATTGCATGAACTGCCAGGATTGTTAGTGATAAATGATGCTTATAACGCGGCGCCAGAATCAGTGGAAGCGGCGCTTTTCTCACTTAGATTATTCGCGCAGGAACGTGGTGGTGCCGCCTGGGCCTTCCTAGGAAAGATGCACGAACTCGGCGAGTCCTCCGAGCAGCGCCATCAAGATATTGGCACCCTTGCCCGAGATTTAGCGATTGATCACTTAATTGCGATCAATGCCAAAGAATATGGGGCGAATGCGATGCATTTTGACAACTGGGAAGGTGCGCTGCAATTGTTCCCGGAATTCTCAGAGGGAGATGTACTTTTAGTTAAGGCCTCGCGTGCTGAAGGGCTAGAGCGATTAGCCGATGCGTTGATTGCTTCATGGAAAGCAAATTTGCAAGTTAACGAGAAAGATTAGGGGAGTAAGAGTTGAAAGAGATCCTCTTAGCCGGAGTCTTAGCTTTAGGAGCTAGCCTCTTTGGCACCCCTGCATTGATTCGACTTTTGGCAAAGCATGGTTATGGCCAGATGATTCGCGACGATGGTCCAAAGAGTCATCATTCAAAACGTGGTACCCCAACCATGGGTGGCATTGCGATTATCTTTTCAACTCTATTTGGTTACTTAGGTGCGCACCTTATTCTAGGAATCAACCTGAGTATGTCGGGCATTCTGGTAATCGCACTCTTTACTGGATTGGGATTAGTCGGATTCGTGGATGATTACTTGAAAGTAGTAAAGCAGAGATCACTTGGCTTAAATAGTAAACAGAAGATCGTGGGTCAAGTTCTGGTCTCAGGTTTATTTGGTTACTTCGGTACCAAGTTTCCTGATGAAAATGGGTTGAGTCCGATTTCTATGAATCTCTCCTTTCTCCGGGACACTTCAATTAAATTGCCATTGATTCTGCTTTTGATTTGGGTAGTGCTCATGACCACCGCAACTAGCAATGCGGTCAATTTAGCTGATGGTTTAGATGGCCTTGCCACCGGTGCTTCAGTAATGGCATTCATCGCATTCGTAGTAATAGGCGTATGGGAGTTCGGACAATCTTGCCAATTAAATCCAGTTGGAAATTGTTATGTGGTGCGCGACCCAATGGATTTAGCGGTACTGGCGGCGGCGCTAGCGGCGGCATGTACTGGTTTTCTCTGGTGGAACACCTCGCCTGCCAAGATCTTCATGGGCGACACCGGTTCATTGGCACTTGGTGGTGCATTAGCCGGACTTGCGATCTCGATGCGCACCGAATTACTTTTGATTGCACTAGGCGGGCTCTTTGTGATCATTACCTTGTCAGTAATTATCCAAGTTCTATTCTTCAAATTAAGCGGTGGCAAGCGAATTTTTCGAATGGCGCCACTACAACATCACTTTGAATTAAAGGGTTGGGGAGAAGTAACCATCGTGGTCCGTTTCTGGATCATCGCGGGCATCTCTGTTGCAATCGGACTTGGTCTCTTCTACGCCCAATGGGTCACCAACTAAAGAGGCGCTAAGTGGAGTTTGCCGGAAAGCGTTTTCTAATACTTGGTGGCGGGGTTACCGGTAGCGCAGTCGCAAAAGTTTTAGAGCAACTCGGCGCATTTATAAAAGTCGCAGACCAAAAACCACTTCCAGATTTTGCTAATCATCCGATAGATGATGTAGCGAACCTTGACTATGACTATGCGGTGGTATCTCCTGGATGGAAACCAGACCATCCTTTGATTCAGGCACTAGTAAGTGCCAATGTCCCGCTAACCAGCGAGATCGATATTGCCTGGCATTTTCGCAACTTGCATCAACCAGAGCAGAGATGGATTGCTATCACTGGAACAAACGGAAAGACCAGCACTACCGAATTGACCGCTGCGATGTTGAATGCTGCCGGAATCAATGCCATTGCATGCGGCAATGTTGGAACTACTGTGATTGAATCGGTCTGGTCCGAACATAAGTACCAGGTTTTAGTCCTCGAGGTCAGTAGCTTTCAATTGCATTGGCTATCAGATCCAATCTTCGAATCTGGCGCGATTTTAAATATCGCTGATGATCACACCGATTGGCATGGCTCCTTTGAGGCTTACACAAATGCGAAATTGAAATTACTTTCACATACCAATCTCGCGATTATTAACGGCCAAGATCAGCATCTGATTGATTCGGTAAATGCGATTGCAAATTGGAAGGGACGGAAGATCTACTTTGGATTAGATACCCCGAGCTTTGGAAATCTGGGCTTGGTAGAAGAGTTATTAGTTGACCGTGCTTTTGGCGATGATCCAACCCAAGCTGGCGCAATCTGCGAATTGAACGATATTCAACCTACCGTTCCACATGCGGTGGCAAATACCTTGGCGGCAGCCGGGCTAGCAAGATCGCTTGGTGCCGATTTAGATTCAATAAGTAGAGCGGTGAAAAGTTTCAAACCGGGAAGGCATCGTTTGGAATTGGTCCTAGATAAAGACGGAATCCGCTGGATAAATGATTCCAAAGCCACAAATCCTCACGCTGCACAAGCCTCACTTTTTTCAAATACTAAATCGATTTGGATTGCAGGTGGGTTGGCAAAAGGTGCACGATTCGAAGAATTGATCGAGCGCAGCCATACCCGTATCAAATCTGCAATTTTGATAGGTACAGATCGCGATTTGATAGCCAAAGAGTTGGCTAAACACGACATCGATACTCATTTTGTTGACTTTAATGACGGCGTACAGATCATGGAACAAGTAGTTAAGAAAGCTAGAGAGTTAGCCGAGCCAGGCGATACCGTGCTCTTGGCACCGGCTTGCGCATCTATGGATCAATTTAAGAATTATGCGGATCGTGGGGATCAATTTGCAGAAGCAGTTCGGAGGCTGGCTTAAATGTTGCGGACTCCAAAGAGTATCTTTCTTACTTTTTTGATAACTTCGCTTGCCATCTTGGCCTTCGGTGTTTTGATGGTGGTATCAGCGGCCCAAGTAACCGGTTTGACCACTAGTGGTTCATCGTTTGCAATTAGCGCGAAACAAATCATATTGACCGGCATATCACTGGCAGCCGCTTGGCTCTTTGCCCAGTTGCCCTTAGCTACTGTTAAGTGGTTTGCAAAACGTAGTCTGATTCTGGCGCTTGGATCCATGGCCCTACTTATCCCATTTGGTAAGAACATAAATGGAAACACCAACTGGATCTCTTTTGGACCCATTGATCTGCAACCGAGCGAGTTCGCCAAAGTCTTCCTAGTTCTTTGGGCAGCATTTATGATCGAACGTCATTTGAGTAGGCCAATAATGATATTTCGATCTTTGCTGGCTGGTTTTAGCGCAGTTCTATTAATAGTACTTGTTGGTCAAGATTTGGGTTCTGCGGTTGTGATTGGCCTGATACTCGCAACTTTGTTATATCTTGCTGGGGCAGAATTAAAACAATTGGCATTCATAGCCACTTTCGGTGTAGCAGGTGTGGTTGGTTTAATAATTGCGCAGCCTTATCGAATTGCGCGATTTACCGCATTTCTTCATCCATTCGCTCCAGATATCTACAAAAATGCCGGATGGCAACCAGCGCATAGCTTGCTCGCATTGGGAAGCGGTGGTTTCTTCGGCTCGGGTTTAGGTTCAAGTAAGCAGAAGTGGGGAAACCTTGCAGAGGCGCATACCGACTTCATCTTTTCGGTAATCGGTGAAGAACTTGGATTGTTCGGCACTATAACTGTGATCGTTGCGTTGGCGCTCTTGGTTTACACGATTATAAAGATCTCATTAATGGCGCCCGATACCTTCAGTAGATATCTTGGTCTAGGAATCGCTTTTTGGATCGGGCTACAATCACTATTTAATCTTTTATCTGCAACAAGTTTGATTCCGGTAGTTGGCGTTACTTTGCCTTTGATCTCTTATGGAGGATCTTCATTAGTAGCAGTCGTTGGTGCTCTCGGTTTTGTCGCCGGAATCGGTATACGTAACCCCGAGATCTCGCGGGAACTAAATACTCGTTGGCCACTTCAACCACGCGGAAATAAGAGTCGGGTTATCAAATGAATCGAATTCTCTTTGCTGCAGGTGGTACCGCGGGCCATATCGAACCCGCATGGGCAGTTAGTCAGATTTGGCAGAAGCGATACCCAGGCGATGAATTGGCTTTTCTGGGCACGAAGTCTGGGCTAGAAGTTGATTTGATCCCAAATCGCAGCGGCAAGTTATTTTTGATTCCTAAAGTAGTAGCTCCACGTAAATTCGGAATAGATCTAGTTACTTTTCCAATTCGGATGCTTAATTCGCTAATTCAAACGATCTCAATAGTTCGCAATTTCGACATTGTGGTTGGTTTTGGTGGTTATGTATCGGCCTCGGCCTATCTTGCAGCATTGATACTTCGTAAACCGATCGTGATTCACGAACAAAATGCCAAAGTTGGAGTGGCTAATCGACTTGGTGCTCGCTTTGCAAAAGTCGTTGCAGTCGCATATCCGAATACGGCAAAGCAACTCAAAAGGGCAAAAGTGGTCGGCAATCCATTACGTGAATCAATTGTTTCCGCTGCGCTAAGCGCCGAGAGTGATTGGCTGAGAGCACGCCAATCAGCCAAAGATCGCCTTCAGATTTCTGGTCCCCTTGCGTTGGTAATCGGTGGCTCTTCTGGTTCAAAAGCAATCAATCACGTGATTAGCGATAGCAATTTCGAGAACTGCACGGTAATTCATGCGGTTGGAAAAGAAAATGAATTACCGAAGGGTAACGATAAGTATCGCCCTGTGGCTTATATTGAAGATATGGCTACCGCGCTCTTGGCCTCCGATTTAGTCATATCGAGAAGCGGTGCGATTGCAGTTACGGAATTCGCAGCGCTAGGTAAATATGCCCTCTTTATCCCGCTTCCAATTGGTAATGGTGAACAAGAGCTCAATGCCAAAGAGTTGGTGGCGGCGCACAAGGCAGAGTTAATTTCACAACGCGAATTCACCGCTTCATGGCTAAAGGAGAATCTCCAGAGATTACTTAACCAAGGTACTCCAAGTGCCTTCGGAACGATTTTGAATTCTGCCGAACAGATCGCAGAATGCATTGAAGAGGTATTGCATTGAAGTTAAGTGAATTAAAGGGAAAGCGGATTCATTTCATCGGAATCGGTGGGTCGGGTATGAGCGGACTTGCCAGAATCGCAATTTCTCACGGAATCAAAGTTTCGGGATCTGATGCTTCGGATTCTTCGGTACTAGATGCGCTTCGTGCGCTTGGCGCGACTATATTCATTGGCCATGATGCCAAAAATATTGATGGTGCAGATCTAATCGTCTATTCAAATGCCATTAAGTCACAGAACCCAGAGCGAGCAGCAGCGGTTAAAACCGGAATTCTTGAGATCACCAGAGCAAGTGCGCTTGCACTATTGATGTCGGAATCAACTTCGATAGCAATCGCAGGTACACATGGCAAGACGACCACTTCATCCATGGCGACAGTAGCCTTGCAAAGTGCTGGAGTAGACCCGTCCTTTGCAATTGGTGGAGTATTGAAATCATCTGGTTCTAATGCACACCGAGGAAGCGGTAAATATTTCATCGCAGAGGCTGATGAATCTGATGGATCTTTCGTGGCTTACCATCCATATGCGGCAGTAATTACAAATGTCGAGTGGGATCACGTAGATCACTTTGAAACGGAAACTGAAGTTTTCAAAGCCTTCGATGAATTTGTGCAGACGATCTCTGGTTTTCTAGTCTTTTGTACAGACGATGATGGCGCAAAGCAGGTAGCTGCAAAAGCCAAGGTCAAAACAATTGGATACGGAAAGAGCGAAGGCGCGGCACTAAAAGTCGACCAGATCAATTTAAGCGCAAATGGCTCTACCGCACGCGTCCTTTGGAATGGCGCAAAGATAGGAACGCTCGAACTCTCAGTTCCAGGCGAACATAATGTTTTAAATGCGGCAGCGGTTCTTGCGATTGGTTTGGAGTTAGGACTACCAGCATCTGCGCTTCTAGATGGTTTAGTTAAGTTCCACGGGGCAGGACGACGCTTCGAATTGAAAGGTAGCGTCGGCGGAGTTCGAGTAATAGATGATTATGGCCACCATCCCACCGAGATTGCAGTTACCTTGGCAGCAGCAAAGCGTTATTGTGGCGGCGGAAAAGTTATAGTGATCTTCCAACCGCATAGATATTCGCGTACTAAAGCGTTTACCAAGCAGTTTGCGCAAGCACTCTCGGTCGCAGATTCGCTATGGCTGCTTGAAGTTTATGCCGCAAGTGAGACACCAATCTCGGGTGTCTCCAGTTCGAATATCGCAAAATTGATTCCACATGCACATTTCGAACCTAACTTCTTAGCGGTTACCGAAGCAGTTGCTGCGATCGCATCACCTGGCGATGTAATCATGACGCTTGGCGCGGGAGATGTAAGTGCCCTTGGTCCCTTGATCATAGAAGAGTTACAGAAGAGATTTGAAAGTGGAAATTAAAAAGCTCAGCAAGAGGGTTAAGCGGGAAATTTCAATCGGAGCGCTCGTTCTAGTTATTTCTACAGGCGCATATTTACTTGGTTGGACTAATCTTCTAACGGTCAGGGAGATCTCGGTCATCGGATCGCCAAATACAACGATCACAAATCAGATCTTGAATTTAGCCGGAGTCACAAAGGGAGAGAAGTTAGCTCGCATCGAACCCCGAAGTATCAACACCAAATTGGAATCAACCGGTTTTAATTGGATCAAGTCGATCAAGATCTCGCGTAACTGGATTTCACGTTCGGTTAATGTAGAACTTAACACCCGAAATCCTGTGGCGCGCTTAAATGGCACATCTGAGTATCTGGATTCAGAAGGGATTCGCTTCTCATTGCCTCCAGAGTTCACCGCATCCAAGGGGAAAAATGAACTCGTTTCAAAATTAGTTTCAATAAGTGCGTCAACTCCAAATAATCAAAAGGCTGCAGTTGCGTTCTTTTCAACTTTACCTTCAGACTTTAAGGCAGAGTTATCTGGGCTCTCGGCAAGCAGTAGCGCTAACTTTCAGGTCAGTATCAAGAGCAGCTCTAGCCGCGGAAAAGAGCTTCGAATCAATTGGGGTAGTGCATCCGATACTGCGCTAAAAGTGAAGATCTACAAGGCTCTTATCGCTCTGCCAGAGAACTCGAAGATCACAACAATGGATTTAAGTGATCCGAATTCACCTACAGTTAAGTAGTTTTCAGTCCATTAAGCATTAAAACGTTAGGGAAATTTCAGAAAATTTAAGTGAATAAATTGAAGTAATAAAGCGAGTGTCGGTATTTGAATACTCGCCCTTTCACCCCTAATTTTCCGCCACCAAATTGCCATTATTTGTAACCCTAAAGTAAAGGTTTACATCTAAGGCGATTTAACGAGACGAGGGAGATCATGGCATCACCGCAGAATTACTTAGCAGTCATCAAAGTTGTTGGCATTGGTGGCGGCGGAGTTAATGCAATCAATCGAATGATCGAAGCTGGTCTCAAAGGCGTTGAGTTCATCGCCGTCAATACCGATTCACAACAATTATTAATGAGTGATGCCGACGTTAAATTAGATATCGGAAGAAAGATCACTCGCGGACTTGGTGCTGGTGCAGCACCTGTAGTTGGTCGCGAAGCAGCACTTGATAATGTCGACGAAATCGAAGAGGCGCTTCGTGGTTCTGACATGGTTTTCATTACCGCCGGAGAAGGCGGTGGCACCGGAACTGGTGGCGCACCTGTAGTTGCAAAGATCGCGCGCGAACTTGGTGCACTAACAGTTGGTGTTGTTACTAAACCATTCTCATTCGAAGGAAAGTTACGCACTGCACAAGCCGAAGCAGGCATCGAAGAACTTCGCGCTGAAGTAGACACTCTCATTGTTATTCCAAACGATCGTTTACTTGCAATCTCTGATCGTAATATCACTGCAATTGATGCATTTAAGAGCGCCGATGCAGTTCTACTTTCTGGTGTACAAGGAATCACTGAGTTGATTACCCAGCCAGGTTTGATCAATCTTGACTTTGCAGATGTTAAAGCTGTGATGACTGGTGCCGGTGCTGCGTTAATGGGAATTGGCTCGGCGCGCGGCGAGAACCGCGCAATTCGGGCCGCCGAACTTGCGATCTCATCACCGCTTCTTGAAGCATCAATCGAAGGTGCGATGGGAATCTTGCTTTCGATCGCCGGTGGAAGTGACCTTGGTTTATTTGAGATCAATGAAGCTTGCCAACTGGTTCAAGATGCTGCGCATCCAGATTCCAAGTTCATCTTCGGAACCGTGATTGATGATGCATTAGGTGATGAAGTTCGAATAACCGTGATTGCAGCTGGTTTTGATGGGGGCCAACCCAAGAAGATCGAGCGCCCAGTTATCAATACCAATGAGATCGCAGGAAACGCTGATCCAATTGTCGCAAATGATCCATTGCAGGTTGCCATGGAGATCACCGGCGAGACCCCAAGACGTCGTATCTCATTTGAAGAACTTGTCGCAGAGGATGAGATCGACGTACCTGATTTCATGAAGTAACAAGTGCCATTCATCTTCACCAATCGCGAAGGTGGATATAGCGCACCACCTTTTGATTCTGCCAATTTAGGTGATCATGTTGGTGATGATCCAATCCTGGTAAATCGAAATCGCGAGCAACTTGAGTCGCAGATCGGTATGCCCATTCAATTCATGAACCAGGTGCATGGTGACACCGTGGTCTTGGTCGACGAAAAAGTAACAACTCCAACCTGCGATGCTTTGATCACAACCTCCAAACAATTGGCGCTAGCGGTGATGGTGGCAGATTGCATCCCGTTATTACTTAAGTCCGAGATCGCAGTAGCTGCGGTACATGTCGGAAGGCGTGGACTCATGAATCAAGTCACCAGAAAAACTATCGCGGCGATGCGCGATTTAGGCGCGGAACTGATTCATGCATATATCGGTCCGAATATTTGCGGCAATTGCTATGAGGTTTCATCTGAAATATTCCGTGAAGTAGTCGATAGGTATCCAAGTGCAGATGCTTCGCACCGAAGTGGTAAGTTGACATTAGATTTGGTCGCTGGCCTTAAGGAAGATTTGAAAGATACCGTGTTATTGGATCTCTCCAGTTGCGTATTGGAAGATAGACATACTTTCTCTTACCGCCGGGATGGCACCACGGGTAGACAAGCAGGTGTCATTTGGCGCTAGATCGAAGAGCTGAATTAGCGGAGAATTTAGAGTTAGTTAAAGCGACAATTCCGCAAGGCGTTCATTTGATTGTCGTTACTAAAACCTTTCCAGTCAGCGATGTGCAGATACTTCACGAATTAGGGGTCACTGAATTCGGCGAGAATCGCGATCAAGAGGGAAAGGTAAAAGCGCCTTTGGTGCCAGCAAAGTGGCATTTTCAAGGTCAGTTGCAGAGTAATAAATTGCGTTCGATCTGCGAATGGGCTGATGTCATACAGACGATCGATAGCCTCCGATATGCAGATTTGTTAGCGAAAGCAACACAGAAATCCAAAGAAGTATATATCCAAGTTTCATTGGACGAAGATGGCGGAAGTGAAAACAGGGGCGGTGCTCTGCCAAGTGAAATCAATCAGATCGCAGATCAAATTCTTGCTACTGAAAACTTGAGATTGCAAGGATTGATGGCGGTGGCGCCCGTAGCAGAAGAGCCCCAGAGCGCCTTCAGGCGCCTGGCCCAGATTCATCAGAGATTTAAGAACCATTATCCAGAGGCTCCACATTTATCAGCTGGAATGAGCGGTGATTACTTAGTCGCGATTGAACATGGTGCGACACATGTAAGGCTCGGCTCCTCAATCCTCGGTTCGCGCGCTTGATTTCTCTAAAATTAAGGCATGTCGAGTTTAAAGAAACTAGGAAATTTTCTCGGTCTCACTGATGACCTTGAGAGCGAAGAGGTAAGCAGCGAAGTAGAAGCGCCACGAGTTAAGGTTCGCGAGACGCGCACTTTTGCTGCAGTCCAGGCAAGTGTTGAAGAACCAGCAACGCAGATCTTCACCGTAAATCCACGTTCGTACAATGAAGCGCGGGTAATCGGAGAGCGTTACCGTGAAGGCAATACCGTTTTGATGAACCTGACCGATATGGGTGACGAGGAACGCAAACGCTTAGTCGATTTCGCAAGCGGCTTGGTTTTTGGTCATCGTGGAACCATCGAAAAGGTAACCAACAAAGTCTTCCTACTCTCACCTGCAAATGTGAAAGTCTCAGCTGAAGTTAAAACTGCAGCTGCGGAGGCGAGCTTCTTCAATCAGAGTTGATCCATGCTCGGCATTTGGATCGCCCGTTTCTTACAAGTTTTTATCTTCGCGCTCTTTGCGCGTTTGATTTTGGATTACATCCGAATGTTCAAACATGATTGGCGCCCGAAGGGAATCGGACTCTGGTTTGCCGAGAGCATCTATACCTTTACCGATCCACCGCTAAATTTCTTCCGCAAATTCATCCCACCACTTAGATTAGGTGGGGTCGCTTTAGATCTCTCTTTTATCGCGCTCTTTTTTGCAGTGCAGATCGCGCAATCGATAGCTTTGAGATATCTGTAATCTCAAGCCTTCGCCAAGTTGAAGGTGAAACCCAATTCGGTATCGCAAAGTAGTGAAGCATCTTGCTTCATCTCGACCGCCAACACCTCGCGCTTGATATGGTCAAGCGCCTCGTTAACTGCCGGCATAACTTCCGAATTGGCATTCCAAGTCACGATGATGCGATCTGAGATATCGAAGCCAGCGCTCTTACGACCTTCTTGTAGCGCTCTTATTACCTCGCGGACATTTCCGGCATTAATTAATTCTTGAGTCAAAGTCAGATCAAGCGCTACTGACTCGCCATTATTGCTAGCTACCGACCAGCCACTCTTTGGTTGTTCGGTGATCACTAGATCTTCAAGGCGAACTTCGTAGCCACCTAACTCAGCGCTACCTTTAGTGCGAACTTCGGCGACTAATTGAGCAGCATCTGCGGTCATAATTGATTTAGCGATCTCTTGCACGGTCTTTCCATAGCGCTCACCGAGCGAACGGAAATTAGCTTTGACGCTTACACTTACTAAATCTCCCGAGGCGTTCGCGATATCTTCTAATTCGAGCACATTTAACTCATCTGCAATCTGATCTCGCATATCGCTAGGCAAGTTGGCCCAACCACTTGCGGCAATCAGCGCACGACCCAATGGTTGACGGATCTTTACCGAACTCTCGGCGCGAGCCGCGCGACCAAGTTCGACGATTCGTCGAGTTAAAGCAACTTGTTCGCGCAGTTTTTCGTCGATTAATTGCTCGTTTACCTCTGGCCAAGATGTCAAGTGCACCGAAGCCGAAGTTTCGCCTTCGACTGGTTTGATCAACTCTTGCCAAACATGTTCGGTGATAAATGGCACCATTGGTGACATCACTTGAGTCAAAGTCTTGATGCACTCGTGCAAAGTAGCTAACGCAGCGGAATCGCCATCCCAGAAGCGGCGACGACTGCGACGTACATACCAATTAGATAGATCATCGATGAAAGTTGCGATCAAACGCCCTGCGGTTTGCGAATCGAAATCCGCATATGCCTTATCAACTTCTCTAATCAGGATCTGTAGTTCGGACAAGATCCATCGATCCATGATCGGGCGACTAATTTGTTTTGGCGCTTGGTCTAGTTCGAATTCTGATGCTCTGGCATATAAAGACATAAAGGAGATGGTGTTCCAATATGTAAGCAAGGTCTTGCGAACCACTTCTTGGATCGCATCATGACCAACGCGACGCGCAGCCCATGGCGAACCTGCAGCTAGCATGAACCAACGGACCGCATCTGCGCCATGTTGATCCATGAGCGCCATTGGTTCTAAGACATTTCCAAGATGCTTGGACATCTTGCGACCATCCTTATCGAGGATATGTCCCAAGCAGAGCACAGTTTTATAAGAGGATTGATCAAATACCAAAGTGCCGATCGTCATCAATGTGTAGAACCAACCACGGGTTTGATCAATGGCTTCGCAGATGAAATCAGCGGGGTAGGAGTTCTGGAATTTCTCGGCTGAACCTGGCTTGTGCGGATAACCCCACTGCGCGAAAGGCATCGCACCTGAGTCATACCAACAATCGATTACCTCTGGCACACGCACCATCTCGGAGCCACAATCGGCGCAAGGCATTTTGATGTCATCTACAAAGGGGCGATGCGGATCAAGTTTGGAAAGTTCTTGGCCAGCCAAGTCACCAAGTTCTTTAAGAGAACCGATGGCGATCTCATGTTTATTCTCGCAGCGCCAGATCGGAAGTGGGGTGCCCCAGTAACGATTGCGTGAAAGAGCCCAATCGATATTGTTATTTAACCAATCTCCATATCGACCGGTCTTGATTGTTTCTGGATGCCAATCGGTCTTTTGATTTTCGCGAATAAGCGCATCTTTAATAGAAGTAGTGCGGATATACCAAGATGGTTGTGCGTAATAGATCAAAGCGGTGTGGCAGCGCCAGCAATGTGGGTATTGGTGCTCGTAAGGCTGGTGCTTGTACAACAAACCTCGCTGTTTCAGATCTTTAACAATTGGCTTATCTGCCTCTTTGAAGAAGAGACCTCCAACTAATGAAAGAGCAGCTTCGAAATGACCGTCAGGTGTGACTGGATTTATCGTGGGTAAATTGTAGGCGCGGCAGGTCTTTAGATCATCTGCGCCGAAAGCTGGAGCTTGGTGCACCAATCCAGAACCATCTTCAGTGGTTACGTAATCAGCTAAAACGATAAAGTGTGAGTTCGGGATATCTACAACTTCAAAGGGACGTTGATAAGAAATTCTTTCAAGATCGGCGCCTTTATAGCGCTTTAGGATCTCGGTATCGCCATCTAATTTAGAGAGCAAAGCCTCTGCGACGACAAGTACTTCGCTGCTTTCTTCTTTGGATACTTTCACGACGACATAATCCACGGCAGCATTTACCGCTACTGCAGTATTAGATATCAAAGTCCAAGGCGTGGTGGTCCATACCAAGAGCGCTGCATTCAGATCTTTTAACTCTCCGCTAGTTACTGGAAAGCGTACATAAACCGATGGGTCGGTTACCGTCTCATAACCTTGTGAGAGTTCGTGATCGGAAAGACCAGTACCACAGCGCGGGCAATATGGTGCGACGCGATGATCTTGAACTAAAAGACCTTTCTTCCAGATCTCCTTAAGGCTCCACCAGACCGATTCGACATATTCTGGTGACATAGTCCAGTAAGCCTCATCGAAATCGACCCAGAAGCCCATGCGATTGGTCATCGCCGTAAATGCATCTACATGTCGCTGCACTGATTCCTTGCACTTGGCATTGAATTCGGCGATACCAAATTTCTCGATATCTCCTTTGCCGGAGAATCCCAATTCCTTCTCGACTGCAATCTCGACAGGCAGACCATGGCAATCCCAACCTGCTTTACGAACTACCTGATGGCCCTTCATGGTTTGGTAACGAGGGAAGACATCTTTAAATACTCGAGCTTCGATGTGGTGAGTACCTGGCATTCCATTTGCGGTAGGCGGACCTTCATAGAAGGTCCATGAGCTCTGATTCTCGTGAGCCTTTACACTCTGATGGAAGATCGCATTACGCTCCCAAAAAGAGAGGATCTCGGCTTCCATCTTCGGTAGGTCTATGGAGGCCGGAATCGCACGGTAACCGGTCATTAGAGAATTCTACGATACGCATCAAAGATGAAATCGCCGCGCAGGCTATTTAGCGTGGCTAATTGGCTTTATCACCATTGGATAAATTAAAGTTTCGCCCCTTATGGCATTGAAAAAACTGGCTAAGAAAGTCAAGAAAATCGCGGCGAAAAAATCTGCAGCTAAACCTGCCAAGAAACCCGTGAAGAAGGTTGCCAAGAAAGTTTCGAAACCAGTAAAAGAAGCCAAGCCGGTAAAGAAGCCGGTAAAGAAGCCGGTAAAGAAGGCGCCAACTAAACCAGTTAAACCAGTTAAACCAGTTAAACCAGTTAAACCAGTTAAGAAGGCAGATTCAAATATTAAAACCACAGCTATCGCAGGTTCCAAAGCAACCCTAAAAGTAGATACCAAGAACCAAACAGTTCAGGTTGCGATGGCCTCAACTCAAGTTGCCGAGGCGATAGTTGAAGAGAAGCGTTTGATGATGCCACCTCCACCGCCACCAAAGAAGAGCGCCAAGCAGGTTCATTTAAAACCGCTCAAGGCAGCGCCAGCGCCACTTGTTATTGGTGACATGGAATCGTGGACCGCCACTGAATTAAAAACAATGCGTAGCGCGCTCGCTAAGGATCTAGAGAGATTACGTGCAGATTTAGCCAAGGTCGAATCTGAAATGGATTCTTTAATTAAGGATGGCGGCGAAGGTGCTGGCGATGATCAAGCCGATGCTGGCAATAAGACCTTCGAGCGCGAACATGAGATGTCATTACTTATCAATGCTCGTGACATGGTTGTTCAAACTGAACGCGCTATCGATCGTATCGATAATAAAACTTACGGGGTCTGCGAAGTCTGCGGAAACCAAATTGGTAAAGCACGGCTAGAAGTATTTCCGCGCGCGACTCTCTGCATGATTTGCAAGCAGAAGGAAGAGCGTCGTTAATCGCCCTGGCATTCGCACCAAAAACTGGAGAATAGTTTTCGCAGTTGCTTGGTTGATCTGGTTGCTAGATTATTTAACCAAACAGTGGGCGCTTCACTATCTACCCGGTAAAGATGTAAGAGTCTTAGGCGGTTTCTTAAAGTTGCAATTGACCAGCAATACCGGAGCTGCATTTGGGCTGGGAGCAAATAATGGTGGCATCGCGCTATCCATCTTTGCGATTTCTGCAACATGCTTAGTGGTTTATTACTCACCATTTCTAACTAGCAAAGGGTGGTCATGTGTATTTGCCCTGGTCTTAGGTGGGGCGCTCGGAAATTTAACTGACCGGGCCTTCAATCATCCTGGCCTCTTTCGCGGCAGCGTTACGGATTGGATCCGCTTACCCAATTGGCCAAATTTCAACATAGCCGATACCGCGATCGTTATTGCAGCGATATTAGCCTTCTTGCTAACTTTGCGAAATATACCTCCGATCAAACGGGAGGAGCGCAATGCGTGAATTAATTCAAATAGAAATTTCGGAAGAATTATCGGGAGAGCGAATCGATGTGGCTTTATCCCGAGCTACCGATCTCTCGCGAAGTGCAATCGTCAAGTTACTAGAAGCCGGTGAAGTTCAATTAGGTAAGCGCACCATGAGTAAATCCGACAAAGTTTCAAGTGGGCAGGTGCTTTCGGTCTTATTGCCAGATAATGAAAGTGGAGATGCAATACCTGCAACCCCATTGCCTGAACTAACTATCGTCTACCAAGATACCGATTTAGTTATCGTCAATAAACCGGTCGGGTGTGCAGCGCATCCAAGTCCAGGCTGGAACGGTCCAACTGTAATTGGCGCATTGATCGCAGCCGGGATTCCGATTACCTCAAGCGGACCTGCCGAACGTCAAGGAATTGTCCAACGTTTAGATGTTGGTACAAGTGGTTTGATGATGGTCGCGAAAACCGAGTCGGCATATTTACGATTGAAAGATATGTTTCGAAATCGTGAAATCAAAAAAATCTATCACGCTTTAGCGCAAGGACATTTAGAGCCCGCTATCGGAACGATTGATGCACCCATCGATCGCCATCCAAAAGATGATTACAAGATGGCAGTGGTTCTCGATGGTAAAGCGAGCATCACACATTACGAAGTGATCGAATATTTTCGTGCAGTCTCATTACTTAAAGTGGAACTGGAGACTGGACGCACTCATCAAATTCGCGTCCATATGTCGGCGATTCGTCATCCGCTTGTTGGGGATTTAACTTACGGCGCAGATCCAAACTTGGCGCGCGAAATCGGCGTAGATAGACCATGGTTGCATGCGCAAGCGCTGGAATTTACCCATCCACTATCGGGGATACCGATAAGCGTAAACGCGCCATACCCAAGTGATCTGACTGACTCGCTCTCGCGCCTGCGTGAAGCACATTAGCAATAGGACTAATCTCCAGCACCGTGAAGAGTTTCGCCCATCTGCATGTTCACACAGAGTATTCGATGCTCGATGGTGCAGCGCGTATCTCAGATTTGGTAAAAGAGGTCGCGGCTCAAGAGATGCCAGCCGTTGCAATGACCGACCATGGCAATCTATTTGGAGCTTTCGATTTTTACAAGCAGGCAAAAAAATCTGGCATAAAACCAATCATCGGATTGGAAGCGTACGTAGCGCCAGAGAGTCGCTTTGATAAGAAGCGAGTGCAATGGGCCGAAGGTGGCGAAGATGATGTCTCTGGTGGTGGCGCATATACGCACATGACTCTACTGGCTGAAAATAATGAAGGCCTCGGCAATCTATTTAAATTGGCCTCGCTATCATCATTGGAAGGTTTCTATTACAAACCGCGAATAGATCGAGAATTACTAAATAGATTTGGCAAAGGGCTAATTGCAACGACTGGTTGTCCGGGTGGCGAGATCCAGACTCGTCTGCGCATGGGCAATTACAAGGAGGCCTTAAAGGCCGCTAGCGAATTACGAGATATCTTCGGGCCAGGAAATTTCTATGTCGAACTAATGGATCACGGTTTGGATATTGAGAATCGTGTAAAAGGCGATCTAATCAAATTAGCAAAGGAATTGGATCTGCCACTTTTAGCAACCAACGATCTGCATTACACGTTTAAGGATGATGCGCCTTCACATGAGGTGCTCTTATGTGTCCAATCCGGATCAACTTTGGCGGACCCGAAACGCTTTAAGTTTGAAGGCGACCAGTTCTACCTAAAGAGTGCAGCGGAGATGCGCGAAATATTCCGAGATTTTCCGACTGCTTGTGACAACACGCTTTTGATCGCAGAGCGCGTTGACGTAACCATGCGCGAAGGCGAGAACTTATTACCGAAGTTCCCGGTGCCAGAAGGTGAGAGCGAAGATTCGTGGCTGGTAAAAGAGTCAGAGCGCGGATTGGCTCAGATTTTCAATGGCAAAGTTCCTGATGAATATAAAGATCGACTTCGTTTCGAATTAGATGTCATGAAGAAGATGGGCTTTCCGGGTTACTTCTTAGTGGTCGCAGATTTAGTTGGTTATGCCAAGCGAAGTGGCATCCGCGTTGGACCGGGGCGTGGTTCTGCTGCGGGCTCCTTAGTTGCATACTCACTTGGCATCACTGGCCTAGATCCAATCGAACACGGGCTCTTGTTCGAGCGCTTCTTAAATCCAGAACGTATATCGATGCCCGATATCGATTTGGATTTCGACGAGCGTCGTCGCGGTGAAATGATCAAGTATGCGACCGAAAAATATGGTGAAGATCGCGTAGCACAGATCATTACTTATGGCACCATCAAATCGAAACAATCAATCAAGGATTCAACTCGAGTACTTGGTTATCCATACGCAATCGGTGAGAAATTAACTAAGACTTTGCCTCCTGCGATCATGGGTAAAGATATTTCGCTAGCCGGAGTATTTGATTCGAAGGATCCGCGATATGGCGAAGCTAGCGAATTTAGATCACTTTACGAATCTGATCCGGATATGAAGAAGGTTGTCGACACCGCACGAGGCTTAGAGGGGCTTAAGCGTCAATGGGGAGTGCATGCAGCTGGCGTGATTCTCTCGCGTGAACCGTTGATCGAAGTAATCCCGATACATCGCCGCGAAAGTGATGGCGCAATCATTACGCAATTCGATATGGGTGCATGCGAATCTACCGGTTTACTTAAGATGGATTTCTTGGGACTTCGAAACCTTTCGGTCTTAGATGATGCACTCGCCAACATCAAAGCAAACCAGGGCAAAGAGATAGTTCTCGAAGATTTAATGCTTGATGATAAGAAAACTTACGAACTTCTTGCACGTGGTGAGACTCTTGGAGTGTTCCAATTAGACGGCGGTCCAATGCGATCGCTATTGAAATCTCTTGCGCCGGATCATTTTGGTGATATCTCTGCGGTAATCGCGTTATACCGCCCAGGGCCAATGGGCGAGAATGCTCATAACAACTACGCCGATCGAAAGAACAAACGAAAACCAATCGAACCTATCCATCCTGATCTGGCAGAGCCACTTGGTGAGATCTTGGATGACACCTTTGGATTGATTGTCTATCAAGAACAGGTTATGGCGATCGCGCAGAAGGTAGCTGGATTCTCACTTGGTCGCGCAGATCTATTACGTAAAGCGATGGGTAAGAAGAACAAAGAAATTCTCGATAAAGAATATGTCCCATTCGCAGAGGGCATGCGCGCTAATGGTTTTAAGGATGCGGTGATCGATCGACTTTGGGAGACCTTGATTCCATTCTCGGATTACGCCTTCAATCGCGCGCACTCTGCAGGATATGGTCTTGTCTCTTATTGGACTGCCTATCTAAAAGCTAATTTCCCGACCGAATATATGGCCGCACTTTTGACTTCGGTACGAGATGATAAAGATAAATCGGCTTTATATCTATCTGAATGTCGAAGAATGGGTATCAAAGTTCTCCCGCCTGATGTTAACGAATCGAATGTTGAATACACCCCGATCGGTTCTGATATTCGCTTCGGTCTCGCGGCGATTCGAAATGTCGGAGAAGGCGTCGTCAATCTGATCAAGCAAGCCCGAGAGAGCAAAGGAAGGTTCACTTCATTCGGAGATTTTCTTGCCAAAGTAGATGGCGCGGTATGCAATAAGAAAACCATCGAATCATTGATCAAAGCCGGTGCCTTCGATTCCTTAAGCGCTACTCGTAAAGGTTTGATGGCGATACATCTGACTGCGATTGACTCAGTTTCTGAGAGTAAGCGCGCAGAAGCGATCGGACAATTTGATCTCTTCGGCGAGGTCAGCGAGAGTGGAATTAGCGCAGTCGAATTGGATATACCGACAGATGAGTGGGATAAATCAACGCTTCTCAATTACGAACGAGAGATGCTTGGCTTATATGTCTCTGATCATCCCTTGCTTGGCATTGAGAACATCTTGCGCTCTAATTCTGATTTAAGTATCTCTGAATTATCTGATGATGAGAATAGGGGAGAGCGCACCGTCACAATCGCGGGTCTAATTACTGGAGTACAGCGAAAGATATCTCGCCAAGGTGCATCGTGGGCGATTGTTACCATCGAGGATTTGGAAGGTGCAGTCGATGCGCTCTTCTTTTCGAATACTTATAACCAATATGCAATGGGGTTGGTAGAAGATCGCGTAGTAAAAATTCGTGGTCGAGTCGATTGGCGTGAAGAGAATCTACGTTTTACTGCTATGGAAATGTCTGCAATCGATCTCACCAATGGTCCAGTTGGGCCACTCTCGTTGTATGCAGCTGAATCACAATTGACGCCGCCAGTCATCGAGCGAATAAAAGAGACGTTACGCACGCATCCTGGTAAGCGTGAAGTGCAATTAGTGGTTTCTAATCAGGGAAAGACCACTACTCACAAGTTGAGTTTCCAGGTCACATCATCACCAAGTTTGAGCGCAGATCTTAAGGTTATTCTCGGACCGGATTGCATTCGAAATTAGCGACGACCGATTCGCTACCTAAAGTAGAATCGGCAAGTGATTCGTCGAGTCGATCTTCGCGGTAAACACTTAAGCAAAGCCGAATATAACCGGCTGATTCCGCGCGCTGTTTTAGACGTTGCTACGGCGATGCAGAGCATCGAACCGATTCTGCAAAAGGTTAAAAATGGTCGCGAAGCAGACCTTTTTGAATTAGCGAGTAAATTCGATGGCATTGCACCACCTTCGATTAAGGTTCCAAAGAGTGAATTAGCCAAAGCGCTCTCCGAATTGGATCCGAAGGTACGCGAATCTCTAGAAGTGGCCATTCAAAGAGTTCGTTTGGTTCATAACGAGCAGATCCGTTCAGATAAAACCACGGTGGTCGAAGATGGTGCGACCGTAACGGAGCGATGGATTCCCGTCGATCGTGTTGGACTATATGTTCCTGGCGGCCGCGCGGTTTATCCATCTAGCGTTATCATGAATGTGATTCCAGCGCAGATCGCAAAAGTGCCTTCGATTGCGATTGCTTCTCCGCCACAGAAAGATAATGGCGGATGGCCGAATAAATTCATCCTGGCTACCTGCGCACTTCTTGGTATCGATGAGGTTTATGCAATTGGTGGCGCACAGGCAATCGCGCTTTTTGCATACGGCATGGAAGGTGTATGCGAAAAAGCTGACCTTGTTACTGGCCCTGGCAATATTTATGTCGCTGCGGCCAAGCGCGCATTGCGTGGTTTAATCGGCATAGATTCTGAAGCAGGTCCAACTGAGATCGCGATCCTTGCTGATAACTCTGCGATTGCAAGCGATGTCGCAGCGGATTTAATCAGCCAGGCAGAGCACGATGTCATCGCAGCATCAATCTTGGTGACAGATTCGCTCGAATTATCAGATGAAGTTGAAGCAGAGTTGAAGATTAGAGTCGGCAAGACCAAACATTCCGAGCGCATCACGACGGCACTAGCTGGAGCGCAATCGGCAATCGTCCTAGTAGACGATGTTCCGCATGGTTTAGAGGTAGTTAATGCCTACGCGGCAGAGCACCTAGAAATTCAAACCAAGAACGCCAAGTTAGATGCGTCCGAAATTCGTAACGCGGGCGCCGTATTCATCGGTCGATTTGCGCCAGTCTCGCTTGGTGATTACGCCGCTGGTTCGAATCACGTGCTGCCAACTGGTGGTTGTGCCT
>CAWULI010000001.1:0-40657 GCA_963923155.1 uncultured bacterium | reverse complement strand
AGAATCGATGAACTAATTCGTTCTTACATCCAGGGTTGGGATTTTGATCGGATTCCAAGTGTCGATAGAAACATCCTTCGCCTTGCGATATGGGAATTACTATGGGGATCGGTCCCAGAATCAGTCGCGATTGACGAGGCCTTAAAACTTGCATCAGAGCTTTCAACCGAAGAATCGCCTAAATTCATTCACGGTGTACTAGGCAAATTGGCCAGTATCAAAGGTCAGATCGCGCTCTAAACTCGCCGGATTTTCGGTAATTAACCGAAATCAACCTAACGCAGGTAGTATTCGACCAATCCTTTAACGACCCATCCAGAGAGGTGGGGAAGGTGGAAGTGAAATGAATTCAGCTGATATCTCGCGCGCCTTAATGCGCATTTCTCATGAGATTCTAGAGCGCAATGCTGGCTCTGAAAATATCGTAATTTTAGGAATTCCAACCCGTGGTGCCCACTTAGCAAATCGCATCTCGAAATTAATCTCAAATATCGAAGGTTTACCGGTAGCAACTGGAACTTTAGATATCACTTTGCACCGAGATGATTTAAGGCTTCGCGCCCCAAGAGCTTTGATGCCCACAACCATCCCACAGTCAGGTATCGAGGGTAAGCATGTCGTTCTCATAGATGATGTGCTTTTCTCGGGTCGAACAATCCGCGCAGCACTCGATGCCTTAGGCGAATTAGGTAGACCCAAGACGGTACAACTTGCTGTTCTGGTAGACCGCGGCCATCGTGAATTGCCGATACGCGCAGATTTTGTCGGGAAGAACCTGCCCACCAATTTGAATCAATCTGTCAAAGTTTTCTTGACAGAAGTTGATGGTCGAGACGAGGTGGTGATTGAAGCATGAAGCACCTCCTATCGATTAATGATTTAACGAGATCTGAAGCCATTCAAATTCTGGACACCGCACAAGAGCTGGCTCGAGTCTCTGATGCTCCGATGAAGAAGCTGCCTACTTTGCGTGGACGAACCATCGTGAACCTCTTCTTCGAAGATTCCACACGCACTCGAATCTCCTTTGAAGCCGCTGCCAAGAGGTTATCGGCGGATGTAATCAATTTCAGCGCAAAAGGATCTTCTGTTTCCAAAGGTGAATCGTTGAAAGATACCGCGCTTACTTTGCAAGCGATGGGCGCAGATGCCGTGATTATTCGCCATAGCGCATCAGGGGCAGCGCAACGATTAGCTGATTCTCATTGGACTAACGGAGCTGTAATTAATGCTGGTGATGGGACCCATGAACATCCAAGTCAGGCTTTACTCGATGCATTTACTCTTCGCAAACACCTGGCGAAAGGAAGCGAAGATCTATCTGGTATCAAGGTAGCGATTGTCGGAGATGTTCTGCATTCAAGAGTCGCAAGATCAAATGTACTTTTACTCGAAAAACTCGGTGCGCAAGTCCAACTAGTCGCGCCACCAACATTGCTTCCGGTCGGCGTCGGTAAATGGCCCGCGAAGATTTCTTATGATTTAGATTCGGTTTTGCCCAATGTCGACGCTGTGATGATGTTGCGAATTCAAATGGAGCGGATGACCGATTCCTTCTTTCCTAGTGCGCGTGAATATTCCAGATATTTTGGTTTAAATCAGGCTAGGTTGTCTATGCTCAAACCGAACGCAATTGTGATGCACCCCGGCCCCATGAATCGTGGACTTGAGATAACCGCTGAGTCTGCGGACTCAGCTCGAAGCGTTATTGTCGAACAAGTCAGTAACGGTATAAGTGTTCGTATGGCAATCCTTTATCTTCTATTGGCAGGTGAAATGTGAACTACTTGATCGTTGGCACCAAATTAGATTTGGATACCCCAGAAGTTGATATCGCAATAAGTAATGGCTTGATTGTAGAGATCGCTAATAATTTGGCCGGCAAATCTGACTATGGTTCATTTGAGATTATTGACGGAAAGGGAACCCTTGCGCTCTCTGGTTTAGTCGACCTCCATACCCATCTGCGCGAACCAGGGAAAGAAGATTCCGAAACCGTGGCAACTGGATCGATGGCCGCGGTGCGAGGCGGTTTTACCGCTATCTCAGCAATGCCAAATACCTCTCCTGTTGCAGATACCGCAGGATTAGTGGAGCAAGTATTCCGGTTGGGTGAATCAGCAGGATTGACTGCGGTCTATCCAATAGGAGCTGTTACTAAAGGATTGGCCGGAAAAGAATTAGCTGAAATTGGCGCGATGGCAGATTCGGTTGCCCAAGTTCGCATCTTTAGTGACGATGGAAATTGCGTAAGCGATCCCCTGGTAATGCGCCGAGCCCTTGAATATGTAAAGAAGTTTGATGGCGTAATTGCGCAGCATGCCCAAGATCCAACGTTGACTGTCGATGCCCAAATGAACGAAGGATTGATCTCATCTCAATTGGGATTAAAAGGTTGGCCTGCTGTGGCAGAAGAGGCAATCATTGCAAGAGACGTACTTCTAGCCGATCACGTTAAGTCACGGCTTCATATCTGTCATTTAACCACTGCCGGTGGCGTCGAAATCGTTCGTTGGGCTAAAGCGCGCGGAATTGCGGTAACTGCAGAGGTTACACCCCACCATCTCTTATTAACCGATGAGTCTGCTAGATCGTATGATCCAATTTTTAAAGTTAATCCACCGCTTCGAAGCGTTGCTGATGTCGAAGCTCTTCGCGAAGGCTTAGCCGATGGAACCATTGACATTGTTGCTACCGATCATGCGCCACATCCAGCAGAGAGCAAAGAGTGCGAGTGGCAGTACGCAGCTTTTGGAATGCTTGGCCTAGAAACGGCCTTGCCCATAGTTTGGCAGACCATGATTGACACTAAATTGATGAATGTCGCTCAACTACAGCAGAGGATGTCAATTATTCCCGCTCAAATTGGTCGTTATCACACGCAAGGAAGAGGCTTAGTAAAGGGAGCGCCTGCTAATTTAACGCTATTCAATCCAAACTCTAATTGGAAGGTTGATCGGGATCTAGTGGCGTCGAAAAGCAAGAACACTCCATTTCATGGCATGGAATTCTCCGGAAGCGTTCAAGCGACAATTTTTAAAGGCCGATTGGTCTGGTCTAGTAAATGACAGCTGCTCTTAAAGCATATTTAGTGCTTGATGACGGTCGGATCTTCGAAGGAAGTTCTTGGGGTTCATTAGGACGTACTTTTGGTGAAGCGGTATTTGCAACTGGTATGACTGGTTACCAAGAGACCCTTACCGATCCCTCCTATCACAAACAAGTCGTGGTTATGACTGCACCACATATCGGTAATACCGGATGGAACTTGGAGGATAACGAATCCGATCAAATTTGGGTGAGTGGTTTTGTAGTCAGGAACCCTTCGCCGATAACTAGCAACTGGCGAGCCACTACAGATTTGGAAAGTGAGTTGAAGCGACAGAATATAGTTGGGATTTCTGGTGTTGATACCAGAGCGCTCACTCGCCATCTAAGAGATCGCGGTGCCATGCGAGTCGGTATCTTTAGCGGAGAAGATTTATCGCGCGAAGAGATGGTCATTGAAGTGCGCAAATTCGAGCAGATGACTGGAAGTTTTCTGGCCAAGGATGTCTCAACCGAAAAAAGATATGTGGTGAACCCCAAAGAGGTTCGTTTTAAAGTTGTGGCTTTAGATCTCGGTATCAAGGCTGCTACGCCAAGATCATTTGCAGAACGCGGCGTAGAGGTCACTGTTGTGCCCTTTGATACTTCGGCATCAGAGATCCAAGCCTTGCAACCAGATGGTGTGTTCTTATCAAATGGTCCAGGTGATCCCGCGACGATGGATTCAGTTGTTGAAACTGTACGCGAATTGTTAAGCGACGAGGTGCCCATCTTTGGAATATGTTTCGGTCATCAGATATTGGGACGCGCACTTGGTTTCGAAACTTATAAGTTGCAATTCGGTCACCGAGGGATCAATCAACCGGTTTTGGATAAATTAACCGGTAAGGTGGAAATTACTGCTCATAATCACGGATTCGCACTTAAAGCTCCTACCGAAGGAAGTTTCACCACGGTATACGGACCCGGAGAAGTCACACATGTTGGTTTAAATGATGGGGTAGTGGAAGGTTTGCGACTACTTGAAAGACCAGCATTTAGCGTGCAATACCACCCAGAAGCTGCAGCCGGTCCACATGACGCAAGTTATCTCTTCGATCGATTTGTCTCCTTAATGGAGCAGAAGCGAGTCGGACAATGGCGTTAAATAACGATATTAAGAGCGTTTTAGTAATCGGTTCAGGTCCAATTGTTATTGGTCAGGCTTGCGAGTTTGATTACTCCGGTACCCAAGCCTGCCGTATTTTAAAGAGCGAAGGTATTCGCGTAATACTTATTAATTCGAATCCAGCAACAATCATGACCGACCCTGAGTTCGCAGATGCAACCTATATTGAACCAATTACCCCGGAGTCGATCGAGCAGATTTTAATTAGAGAGCGACCTGATGCGGTTCTTGCTACCCTGGGTGGACAGACTGCGCTTAATGCGGCCATAGGACTTCACGAACGTGGAATATTACAAAAACATGGCGTTCGCTTAATTGGTGCAGATGTCGATGCAATTCAACGTGGCGAAAATCGAGAACTTTTCCGTGCGATTGTTGAAAAAGTAGGTGGCGAGTCAGCCAAATCAATTATCTGCCACACGATGCCGGAATGTTTTGAAGCTGTTAAGACTCTCAATTATCCGGTAGTCGTTAGACCTTCGTTTACCATGGGTGGACTTGGTTCCGGAATTGCATTTAATGCAGAGCAATTGGAGTTGATTGCTGGAGCCGGATTACGTCATAGCCCAACTTCAGAAGTGCTCCTAGAAGAGTCGATACTCGGTTGGAAAGAGTACGAACTTGAGGTCATGAGGGATCGAAAAGATAACGTAGTAATTGTCTGTTCAATTGAAAATTTAGACCCAATGGGTGTGCATACTGGAGACTCTATTACTGTCGCCCCAGCCTTAACGCTGACCGATGTTGAGTATCAGAAGTTACGTAACCTAGCCATCAATATCATCCGTGAAGTTGGTGTCGATACCGGTGGTTGCAATATTCAATTCGCGGTAAATCCCGATAGCGGTCGCATAATTGTGATTGAGATGAATCCGCGCGTTTCTCGCTCCTCGGCGCTTGCATCTAAAGCAACTGGATTTCCTATCGCAAAGATCGCGACCAAATTGGCCATTGGTTATACCTTGGATGAGATTCGAAATGACATCACTAAAGTAACGCCAGCATCTTTCGAACCTACGCTTGATTACATCGTGGTCAAGGCGCCTCGATTTGCGTTCGAGAAGTTTGCGGATGCCGATCCTCGACTTACCACCACAATGAAGTCTGTTGGCGAAGCAATGGCAATCGGTAGATCCTTTCCTGAAGCGCTGCAAAAGGCGCTTCGATCATTAGAGCGGAAAGAGGCGATATTTAACTTTCCTGCCGACAAGTCGGGGATCGATAAGGGTGCCTTACTAGATTCGATGCGCACTCCTACAGAATATAGATTGCAACAGGTCCAACAAGCGTTATGGGCAGGATGCACTGTCGAAGAGGTATTCGATGCCACAAAGATCGATCGTTGGTATTTGCAACAGATTCAATTAATAAATCAGAAAGCGGAAGAATTAGCCCAACCGGGGGAATTAACCGAAACGTTGCTATATAGCGCCAAGCAATTGGGATTCTCAGATGCGCAAATTGGAACTCTCCGTGGAATTTCGGCTGGTGAGGTACGTGCAGCAAGATTGCATTTAGCGATTCGTCCGGTTTATAAAACTGTTGATACCTGTGCTGCGGAATTCGAAGCTTTCACACCTTACCATTACTCAACATACGAACAAGAGACAGAAGTTGAACCAAGAACCAAACCAGCGGTGATTATCTTGGGTTCAGGCCCAAATCGCATCGGACAAGGTATCGAATTTGATTACAGTTGTGTTCACGCAGCATTTACTTTACGTGAAAAAGATTATGAAACAATCATGATCAACTGCAATCCCGAAACAGTATCAACGGATTATGACACTAGCGATCGTCTCTATTTTGAGCCTTTAACTTTGGAGGATGTTTTAGAAGTTATCGCGGCTGAAGAAGCGGCTGGTCCGGTATTGGGTGTAATTGCGACTCTCGGTGGCCAAACACCATTAGGACTAGCGCAAGGTTTAAAGGATGCCGGAGTAAATATTTTGGGTACCTCTCCGGAATCTATCAATCTGGCAGAAGAGCGTGGAGCCTTTGGGCGAATCTTGGAAGAGCAAAATTTGCTTGCACCAGAATATGGAATGGCCTCTTCTTTGCTAGAGGCGCAAGATATAGCCGCTCGAATCACTTATCCAGTTCTGGTTCGTCCTTCTTTTGTTCTTGGTGGACGAGGTATGGAGATTGTTTATGACGACCAAGCACTTGCTGGATTTATCTCTCGTGCCACTGAAATAACTCCCGGACACCCGGTGCTTGTTGATCGCTTCTTGGACAATGCGATTGAAATCGATGTCGACGCCCTTTTCGATGGAGAGAGATTATTTTTGGGTGGGGTGATGGAACATATCGAAGAAGCTGGCATACATTCCGGAGATAGCGCGTGCGTCTTACCTGCGATAACGATTACTCCAGACCAGTTGGAAGAGATAAAGAGCGCTACCGAGAAAATTGCTCGCGGAGTTGGAGTACGAGGTTTAATAAATATCCAATTTGCCATCGCATCTGGAAAACTTTATGTGTTGGAAGCGAATCCGCGAGCTTCGAGAACCGTGCCATTTGTATCCAAGTCCATCGGTATCCCACTTGCAAAGGCCGCTGCTCGCATAGCGGTAGGGGAGAAGATCGAGGAGTTACATAATGAAGGTTTGTTACCTAAAGGAGTAGTTAAACCGCGTGCCATCTCAGTTAAAGAGGTAGTTCTGCCATGGAATAGGTTCAGAAGAATTGATGGTCGTGGTGTTGATTCAACGCTTGGTCCTGAGATGCGTTCTACTGGAGAAGTTATGGGTATCGCGCCTTCATTCGGTGAAAGTTACGCCAAGAGCCAGATTGCGGCCTTCGGACCACTTCCAAAGAACGGAACCGTCTTTATATCTCTAAGTGATAAGGATAAAGAGGCTGGGTTTGATGCTGCCCGAAAACTTCGTGAACTAGGTTTCACTCTTATTGCGACAAGTGGAACTGCAGCAGCGCTTTCCGCGCAGGGGATTGATACAACTACGATTCGCAAACATTCAGAAGGCACTGGACCACTAGGAGAGCGAACTATCGTTGAACTCATGGTTGCTGGCCAAGTGGATCTGGTCATCAACACACCGGTTGGACGCGGTAGTAGACAAGATGGTTGGGTCATACGCACTACCGCAGTTCAAAGATCGATACCGTGTATCACAACGGTTGCAGGTTTTAACGCGGCAGTAGAAGGAATCAAGGCGCTACGAAACGCAGAATTAAAGGTTAAGCCTCTACAAGAATGGTTGGCTGAAATTGCCAATTAATAAGCATGCTACGCAACTTCGCGCCACGATCATCAGCAATCGTCGTATCGGTGCTTATCATCAATTGATAATTGAGATTGGTGATTTAGTTAAACAAGTTCGACCAGGTAATTTCATCGCAATCTCCGTCGGTGGAGAATTCTCCAAGATGGTGCTTCGTAGGGCATTTGCAATTTCACGAATCAATGATCGTGGCACCATCGAATTGATAATCTCACCCTTTGGTTCTGGTTCGCGATGGCTCTGTTCGCAACCCGAAGGTTCCTATCTTGATGTGGTCGTACCGCTTGGTACTGCTTTCGGAATTCCAACCGAACCCGTATCGGCACTTTTAGTAGGTGGTGGTTACGGTTCGGCACCATTGTTTGGATTAGCAGAGGTCTTAAAGAGCCGTGGATGTCGAGTAATCATGGCTCTTGGTGCCAGTAGCGCTGCAAAGATTTACGCCCCGATTGAAGGAAAGCGCGCTGCAACATTATTAAAGATTTTCACCGAAGATGGCAGCGCTGGAGAAATTGGACGGGTGACTGATTTGCTGGCCGAGATGATTCAAGAACACGATATTCGTGTTATCTACTCCTGCGGACCTATGGCGATGTTACAAGCGGTATCAGAAATCGCAATTGATGCTGATATTGCACATCAAGCCGCGGTTGAAGAATCTATGGCTTGTGGTGTCGGTATTTGCATGACTTGTATCGTTCCGGCGAAAGATTCAAGCGGTGAAATCAAGAATCTGCGAAGTTGCATTGAAGGGCCGGTTATGGATGGCGAAGCAGTTCAATGGCATCTGGTAGGTAAACAATTATGAGTTTCGATTTCTCAACTACTTTAGGTGGCGCTTGGTTTCCGGCTCCAATCTTCACAGCAAGTGGTTGTGCAAGTTCTGGTAAAGAGTTAGCCCAGTTCTTCCCTTTACGAGAAATCGGTGCGGTAGTAACAAAGTCGATTATGTTGAAACCAAGAGCCGGTCGCCCTACGCCACGTATGGCGGAGACGCCAAGCGGGATGTTAAATTCAATTGGTTTACAGGGGCCAGGAATCGATGCTTTTTTGGCAGATGATGTGCCCTGGCTTGCAGCCCAAGGTGCTCGCATTGTTGTTTCGATTGCCGGTGAGACCATTGAAGAATACTCATCGCTCGCACGCAAATTACGAGGAGTTCCAGGAATCTCAGCGCTAGAAGTAAATATCTCTTGTCCAAACGTAGAGAATCGAGGTTTGGTCTTCGCTTGCGATCCAAATACGGCTGCAGAAGTTATAAAGGGTGTGCGTGGAATTGTTGGAGGAGAGCTACCGATCCTGGCTAAATTAACCCCGGATGTTACAAATATTGCCACTATTGCTAATTCAGTCGTTTCAAACGGTGCAGATGGCATAGCGATGATAAATACCGTGCTAGGTATGGTGATAAATACCGATTCGATGCGACCGCATTTGGGAGGTAAAACTGGGGGCCTTTCCGGACCAGCCATTAGACCAATCGCCATTCGTGCCATTTACCAAGTGCGCGAAGCGCTACCCAATGTTTCCATTCTGGGAATGGGTGGAGTTTCAAGCGGTAAAGATGCTTTCGAAATGATCCTGGCAGGCGCCTCGGGTGTTTCGATTGGCACGGCAAGTTTCGGTGATCCATCCGCTCCTTATCGAATTCAAAATGAATTGAGAGATATTTTGATGGCGAAAGGTTTTAATTCCATGAAAGAGGCGGTTGGATATGCCCATAGGCCGGAGGCTTAATGAATTCACCGATCATCCTTGCCATTGACACAAATGAGTTAGATACTGCCAAACGTTGGGTATCCGAGACCAGCGAATATGTTGGACTATTTAAATTGGGCTTGGAGTTCTATTTACGATTTGGTTCTCAAGGTGTTAGAGAGATACAAGGTCAGACCGATAAGAGGATTTTCTTGGATCTAAAACTCCACGATATTCCCAATACGGTAAGTGGTGCGATCAAGCAAGTAGCGGATTTGAAACCACGTTTCTTAACAGTCCACGCTAGTGGTGGTCGCGAAATGATTCATGCTGCTGCAATTTGCGCACCAGAGATCGAAATTACTGCTGTAACGATATTGACCTCGTTAAGCCAGGAGGACCTAACCGAGATTGGTCTCGTTGGTTCGACATTAGAACGAGCTACAGAATTAGCTAAATTGGCCGTAACTGGTGGCGCCCGCGCGATCGTCTGCTCGCCATTAGAGATAGTTGCGATTAGAAACGCAGTGCCAAAAGAGATAGCGATTATTACTCCCGGTATTCGACCTATTGATCAATCTAATCGCGATGATCAAAAGCGCACTATGGACCCAAAGGGCGCGATGGCAGCAGGAGCAAATTTTCTTGTGATTGGAAGACCGATCACCGCCGCAAAAGATCCCAGCGAAGCGGCGAAATCAATCTTGGAAAGTACTTTGAGTTAATTGCCGAATCCGCCGAAACTTGATCCGGCACAACGTGAACTCGCGTTAGAACGGGCTAAACAGGCGCGCCGTAGTAGAGCAGATGTAAAAGAACAGATCAAAACAGGAAAATTGAAAGTTCTTCAAGTCATCGAGTTGGCTTCAACTAATGATGCGATAGCTAAGATGAGGATATCGGAGCTTTTGGAATCGATTCCGGGTATTGGTAAAGTGCGCGCTACCTCAATATTAAGTCGTCTGGAGATCTCTGGGTCGCGTCGAATTCAAGGATTGGGAGTTTTGCAATTGCAACGGTTGAAGCGTGAATTTACACCACTAACAGGTGCAGTTCGAAGCGGAAAATTATTTGTACTTTCAGGTCCTGGCGGAGTGGGCAAAAGTACAATCAGTAAGGCGATCGCAAACCATCCTGAATTCTGGGTTTCGGTCTCCGCAACTACTAGAACTCCACGCAACGGTGAATTAGACGGCGTGGATTATTTCTATATTTCGGAAGAGGAATTTGATCGTCGTATCGCTTCAAATGAATTTCTAGAATGGGCTGAATTTGCAGGAAATAGATACGGAACTCCTGCAGAGCAAGTTAAAGAGAAATTGACTGCCGGATATAACGTGATATTAGAGATTGAAATTGATGGAGCGCGCCAAGTTAGAAAGAGCCGAAAAGATGCGGTCTTAGTGTTTATCGCACCTCCATCTTGGGAAGAATTGAAGAATCGACTAGAAACTCGCGGTACTGATACTCCAGAGCGTCGAGCTGAGCGCTTGGCACTTGCCCAAGAAGAGATGGCTGCGCAATCGGAGTTCGATTATGTGCTTGTAAATGACCAATTGGAAAGGGTCATAGCCGAACTGGTAGCCTTAGCCGCTGATAAAGAGAGGCGTTAAATGGACGGAATAACCAATCCACCGATCGATGAGCTATTAGATAAGAGCGGTTCCAAGTACAGCTTGGTGCTATATGCTGCAAAACGTGCTCGTCAGATTAACGCATATTATTCGCAACTCTCTGAAGGGCTTTTGGAATATGTCGGCCCACTAGTTGAGACGCATGTCCACGAGAAGCCACTTTCAATCGCACTGCGCGAGATCAACGATGGTTTATTAACCATCGAGAGCCTCGAACCGAACGCATAAATCTCTCCGAATTCGCCAAAGGCTAAAAGAAAAGTTAGCGATATGTCCGAGATTCTGCTCGGAGTTGGCGGGGGAATAGCCGCTTATAAATCTTGTGATCTTTTACGTCGCTTACAGGATCTAGGCTTTAATGTCACTGTAGTGCCAACGCCTGCAAGTCTGAATTTTGTTGGCAAAGCGACCTGGGAGGCGCTCTCCGGTAAACCAGTGCATACCCAAGTATGGGAAGCAGTTGATCAAGTAAATCACGTCTCCCTGGGTGATAAAGCTGATTACATCATCGTCGCGCCAGCAACTGCAGATTTAATCGCACGAATCGCAAGCGGACGCGCGGATGATCTTCTAACAAATTCAATTTTGGCAAGTTCGGCACCTAAATTGATAGTTCCCGCAATGCACCCAAAGATGTGGCTAAATGCAACTACCCAAGAGAATATTTCGAAATTACGCCGCCTGGGATTTGTGGTCATGGATCCTGCATCTGGAAGATTGACTGGAAAAGATTCTGGCGTTGGTCGGTTTCCTGATACTCCTAGCATAATCGAGAAATTCATCAATGAGATTAAGGTCGATCTGGATCTAGCCGGTAAAAGGTTTTTGATTACCGCTGGTGGTACTCGTGAAGCAATTGATGATGTTCGATTCATAAGTAATCGTTCCAGTGGTAAACAGGGGCTAGCCCTGGCAAGCCTCGCCTCTTCTCGTGGTGCAGAAGTAACTTTGATTTCGGCAAATATCGCGACAGAAAAGTTGCAGCACCTACATGGCATTAAGGTGATCTCGGTGGTTAATACCGAAGAGTTGCAAAGAGCGCTAACTGATCAATTTCCAAACTGTGATGTTTTAATAATGGCAGCCGCTGTTAGTGATGCTAAACCCATTACCCAAAGCGGGAAGGTAAAAAAGGATAGTTATAAGGAATTGAAGTTAGTACCAACGCCCGATTTGCTAGCGGAGATAGCCAAGCAAAAAACCGGTCAGGTAATGGTTGGTTTTGCTGCTGAAGAAAAGTCTAATTTGCTTTTGGAAGGGCAACGAAAGCTCGTTCAAAAAGGTCTTGATTTGCTTTATGCCAACGATATCTCAGAAGGCTCTATCTTTGGTTCCGATCAAACTTCTGGGGTATTAATTGATAACTCTTCAGTAACCGAAATAACACCCATGTCCAAGGAGCAATTAGCCAAGTTATTGCTAGATAAGGTAGCCAAGAGGTTAAACTCATCCAATGTCTAAGCGCCTCTTCACAAGCGAGTCCGTAACCGAAGGTCACCCCGACAAGATCGCAGATCAGATATCCGATGCCATCTTGGATTCTTTATTAGCTCAGGATCCCAAAAGTCGAGTCGCCGTAGAAACATTAATTACTACCGGTCAGGTACACGTTGCCGGCGAGGTCACAACTAATGGTTATGCTGATGTAAATACGATTGTCCGAGATACGGTCCTTGGAATTGGTTATGACTCATCAGATAAAGGTTTTGATGGAAACTCGTGTGGCGTATCGATCTCGATAGGCCAACAGTCTCCCGATATCGCCCAGGGCGTTGATGATGCGTATGAAGAGCGAGTTCAATCATCTAACGATCCACTAGATTTACAAGGTGCTGGCGATCAAGGGTTGATGTTTGGTTATGCCTGCAACGACACCAAGGAATTGATGCCACTTCCAATCTGGTTGGCTCACAAATTGGCGCTGCAGTTATCTTTAGTTCGCAAGAACGGTTCACTGGGCTACTTACGACCAGATGGTAAAACCCAGGTGACCATCGAATATGACGGCGATAAAGCCGTAGCTTTGGATACCGTAGTTATTTCTAGCCAACATCACGCAGATATCGATGTCGCTAAGAAGTTGACTCCTGAGGTCATCGAGCATGTAATCAAACCGGTTTTATCCGAGATTGACCTTCCGAAAGAAAATTTACGTACACTCATAAACCCAACTGGTCGCTTCGTAGTAGGCGGACCAATGGGCGATGCAGGTTTAACCGGTCGAAAAATCATCGTTGATACCTACGGCGGTATGGCGCGACATGGTGGTGGCGCATTTAGCGGTAAAGATCCATCAAAAGTTGATCGCTCTGCCGCTTACGCCATGCGTTGGGTGGCCAAGAATGTGGTTGCAGCGGGACTTGCAGATCGGTGCGAAGTTCAGATCGCTTACGCAATAGGAAAAGCGCAACCGGTAGGCCTATTCGTGGAAACATTTGGCACCGAGAAAGTTCCAGTAGCCAAAATCCAGAGCGCAGTTCTTAATGTATTTGATTTAAGACCTGCTGCGATAATTCGCGATTTGAATTTACTTCGTCCTATCTACTCGAAGACCAGTTCGTATGGGCATTTTGGCAGGGAACTGCCTGAATTTACTTGGGAGAAGACTGACCGAGCAGACAAATTAGCAGCTGCGGTTAAGTAACTAAGCGAGTATTAGATTAGGTAAAGGGTCTTGGTTTCGCCCCTTAGATTAAAAAGGGAAGTAGTAGGCAAGGTTCCCATTGCCTCAAATAAACCATTCTTATCCATCCTGGTTGACACCGGAGTTTTTCATTTGGATCAAGCTTTTGAATATCTCCTTCCCGAAAAAATTGAAGTAGAGATAGGAGATTGGGTTTCGGTTCCATTCAATGGTCGAAATTGCCTGGGCTTAATAGTTGATCGGTATAGCAAAGGCAGAAATAACTCCGCCTCCTCGAGATCGTTGCCAATAAACAAAAAGGTGAGAGGCCCTCAAGTTTCACCGAAGCATCTTGCGCTCTATCAAGCGATTGCCGCCCGTTGGGCAGTACCTATCTTCGATGTACTACGTTTTGTTTCGAAAGGCAGCGGTGCCGAAAATTTTAATCAAATTACTTCAATCAAAAGCCCTCATGGAGCGACAAGGACATATTTACAGTTACGACCAGATGAAAGTGAGATTACTCAACTGGTTTCTAAATTGCATGAGATAGCCAAGACTGGTACCACCTTAGTAATTGTCCCTGAGGCCAAGTTGGTTGGTCAGATAGCAAGTAAGGAATATGAAGTTGGCGCTAGAGGTAGCGTTCTCTCCTCCCGGTCCTATAAAAATCTGGTAGTTGTAAGAGAAGAATCTGGCCATCATTTTGAACTAAAGAGTCCTGGTTTTAATTCCAGAGATGTTGCGCTGCTACGTAGTGAATATCTCAACGAGAACCTCTACTTTGTCGGTTTCGCTCCATCCTTAGAGATGATGCGTTTAATTGATATAGGGTTCGTAAAATATAAGGGTCAGAACGTAGATTCAGGTAGCATAAAGGTTCTGGCACAGAGCTCAGTAAATGGCGAGTTGATTCCGAGTAGTTTAATTAAGAACGTTAAACAATATTTAAACCAAAATCCTCTTTTAGTTGTAGCTCCCGCCAAAGGCTATGGATTGGCTATTAGTTGCGCTAACTGCCGGAATATTGCCAAATGCAACTGTGGTGGTAAATTGACTAAAAGAAGTCGTTCAGAAGATCCAGTCTGTACGATCTGTCATACCAGTTATCAGGACTGGAAATGTGCTTTCTGTAAAAGAGAGAAGATATATTTATTAGGACGCGGTATCGAGAGAATTGCCGAGGAATTTGGAAGATCCTTTCCTAATACTGAAATCCATATTTCAACAAAGGATAAAGAGATAGAGGGCCAAATCGGTAGACGTTCCATAGTGCTATCAACAGTAGGTAGCGTTCCTAATATCCAATATAGCGCAGCACTGTTTTTGGACGGTTTATCATTAGGTGCAGATTTACGAAGTGAAGAACGCTATTTAGCTCTGTTAATGAGATACACGGCCTCAGCGAATGGCCATGCGATGTTGGTAGAAAGGTCAGATCATCCTGTTGTCCCAGCATTAATCAGATGGAAGCCATTGCCTTATCTAGAGAGAATACTCAAAGAACTGCAAGAAGCGGAACTACCACCTTACACTCGTCATGCCACTTTCAGCGATTGCGAGGATGAATCTGATCGAATTTATGCCGGTTTAAAGAACGCAATTCGAGAGGGTCGCCTATCGAACCGATCACAGATCTATCAATTAGACGATGGACGGATTTCTCTTTTTTTCCCAATGAAAGAGGGTGCTAAGTGCGCCAAATTTCTAAACGAATTTCAGAAGCGTCGTTCCATCTCTGGAAAAAGAGTGCTTAGTTTGCGCATCGATTCTTACGACCTATCTTGATAATTTAAGTATTTATTAAGTTAGAATTCACATATGTCGATTCAGCCAATTCGCCTTTTTGGCGATCCGGTCCTAACCACGCCTGCTTTGCCTGTAACCACCTTCGATAAAGAGCTACGCAAATTGGTAAAGGACCTGACCGAGACTATGCAAGACGCTCCTGGTGCAGGATTGGCAGCACCTCAAATCGGAGTTCCATTACGCGTCTTCGTATGGGATGTTGATGATGCTCTTGGACATCTCGTCAATCCAACTCTGGATCTATCTGATGAGATGCAAGAAGGCGATGAAGGATGCTTATCGTTCCCAGAGCTTAGATTTAATACTCCAAGATCGATGCGTGCAGTTGCCAAAGGTTTTAACATGCACGGTGAACCTGTGGTTATTGAAGGCACAGAATTCTTAGCCAGGGCGTTGCAACATGAAACCGACCATTTGGACGGCATTGTTTTTATTGATCGCCTTTCACCTGAAGATCGAAAATTAGCGATGAAAGAGATTCGTGAATCAGAATGGTTTGGAACCGCTATCTCTTCTGGAAGTGCTCCAACTATCAAAGTTTCCCCACATAGCACCCTTGGTAAAGGGTTTTAATGAAGTTGGTGATAGCGGCTACCCCTAAGGTAGCGATCCCAACCATCGAAGAGCTCCAGAAACTTCATCAAGTAACGATAGTAACTCAACCAGATCGTCCGGCTGGTCGCGGAAATCGTATGCGCCCCAGCGAAATAGCTCAGATTTTTCCCGACGCTCTAAAGCCTGTTAGCGAGGAAGATCTTCAAGCAATTTTGCAAGGTAGTGATTTATTAATAACTATTGGATACGGTCGCATTTTAAGGAATGCGACTCTTCAGATTCCTCGATTCGGGGGGATTAATCTTCATTTTTCATTATTACCGAAATGGCGAGGCGCAGCTCCCGTACAGCGATCTATTGAAGCTGGTGACGAGAAGAGCGGAGTTACTGTCTTTCAAATGGACACCGGTATGGATACCGGACCTATTTGGCGACAAATTGAATATGTAATTCCACTTGGTGCAAGTTCAAACGATCTCTTTGAAGCTTTATCTAAATTGGGAATTGATGCGTTGAAACAAACGCTATTGGATATCCAAAATGGTGTTAAACCAACGCCACAGCAAGGATCAGCTACCGTCGCCAAGAAGATTGACAAAGCCGAATGCGTAATAGATTGGAATCGCAGCGCTGATGAAATCTGGCGAAAAATAAGAGCCTTCGGGTCAAATCCTGGCGTTTCCTCGAAAATTAGGGGCTCTAGAATTAAAATCGTTGAAGTTAAACCTATTTCAAATTCAACTTTAAATTTATCTCCAGGGTCTTTGACGCAGAACGGGTTGGTAGCTACCGGTGATGGCGCGCTGCAACTTATCAAAGTATTACCTGCCGGAAAGAGCGAGATGAGCGCTAAGGATTGGTTAAATGGTCTCAAACTTAAACCAGGTGAACAATTTGAGTAAGAATTTCAAGCGTACCGTTAGGGATACACCTAGGGTATTAGCCTTCGAAGTATTCACTGAAGTTATGCGAAACGGGGCCTATTCGAACCTGTTGCTCCCGCAAGAATTGTCTGAATCAGAGTTAGACCGTAGAGACCGTGCCTTTGTTACTGAATTGGTATACGGATCCATCCGTCAATTAGGCCGAAATGATGCAATCGCAGCAAAGTTTAGTCAGCGTCCTTGGCCAGAAGTTGAGGCTGGAATAGTAGATGTTATCCGTCTTGGCGCCTACCAATTATTCGATATGCGAATTCCAACACATGCGGCAGTCGACTCGACAGTAAATTTAGCCCGACAGGTGATTGGTGAGTCTAAAGCGACTTTTGTTAACGCGATTATGCGAAAGTTAGCCGCCAAGACATTGAATGAACATCTATCTGAGTATTCAGATGGTTCTATCACTTCACTTGCCATTCGATACAGTCACCCGGAATGGATTATTAATAGTTTTCGAGATTTCATATCTGATCCTCAAGAGTTGATTTCTCTTTTGGAGTGCAACAATCAAGCAGTATCGCCGACACTTGTGGCTTGGCCGAGCAAATCTTCGCAAGAAGAGTTAGTATCACTTGGAGCCTTGGCCACTAAATTCTCCAAATATGGGGCAATTTTCAATGGCGCACCAAATGAACTGGCCCCGATACGTGAACGTCGTGCCGGCGTGCAAGACGAGGGGTCGCAACTACTGGCACAAATTTTTGCGACAGCGGCCGCTGAAAAGGAACCATGGCTGGACCTTTGTGCAGGTCCGGGTGGCAAGGCTGCGCTACTTTCTTACCTAACTCAAGAAGCGCTAATAGCGAACGAGATCTCGGAAACACGCGCAAGATTGGTATCTCGAGTATTAAGAAACGATGGTCGGGTTATAAACGAAGATGGAAGGTTATTGAAGCTTTCAGATGTTGGTTCAGTTCTTGCGGATGTGCCCTGTACTGGCTTAGGTGCCCTTCGCAGGCGTCCCGAGATTAGATGGCGTCGTTCACCTAATGATCTTCCGGGCCTAACCAAATTGCAATTCGAATTGGCCGCAAACGCGATCGATTTAATTCCTACCGATGGAATCTTCGGATATGCCACATGTTCACCACATATGGCAGAGACGGTGGCTCAATGCGCCTCATTTGAAAAGAAGTTCCCGCTAGAGAAGATAGATGTAACTCCTATATTGGATGGGGTTTCAGTATCGAAAATTGAGGCAGCGACAAGAGATGGTTATATGCAACTCTGGCCTCATCGACACGGCACAGATGCTATGTTCCTAGCGCTTTATCGAAAGAGATAATAGAGCCATGCCTGAGATCCGAATAACGCCTAGCATTCTTAATGCCGATCTCACCAAATTAGATTCTGAAATCGCAAAAATTGCGCAGGTTTCGGATTTACTTCATTTAGATATCATGGATAATAAATTTGTTCCAAATCAAACATGGGACTTTGATGCGGCGTATAAAATTATTCGGAATTCACCCATTCCGGTCGACGCTCATTTGATGATTGCTGATCCAGATATCCAAGCTAGACGTTATGCTGAGATCGGTTGCAAAAGTGTCACCGTACATTACGAAGCTTGCGAGAATGCATCTTTGGTCCTTAAAACTATCCGTAACGCGGGAGCACGCTCCGCGCTTGCTCTCAAACCAAAGACGGATTTTTCGGTGCTCAAAAGTTTTCGAGATCAGTTGGACATGATATTGATCATGACAGTAGAACCCGGCTTTGGGGGCCAGAAATTCATGATTGAGATGATGGATAAAGTTCGTAAGTCTCGGGAATTTATCGGGGATGCCGATATCTGGCTTCAGGTTGATGGCGGAATCTCAATTGAAACGATTGAGATTGCCAGAGAAGCTGGGGCAGATACCTTCGTAGCGGGTAGTGCAGTTTTCAAAGCATCCGATCCAGCAGACATGGTGTCGCAATTAAGAAAATTAGCCGCGGGAAAATAGTTATACTTAGTAAAATCTTGCGGTGAAAACATTTGAAGAGCTCTGGCAAGAAATCGAAAGTAAATTAGCTAACAAGGATCCAGATTCCGGTAGCGTAAAGCTGGTTTCGGCTGGCGTTCATGAGATTGGTAAGAAAATCATGGAAGAGGCTGGCGAGGTTTGGTTAGCGGCAGAGCATCAAAGTAATTCTGATTTAGCTCTCGAGATATCGCAGTTGATCTATTACCTACAACTTATTGCCCAAGCCAGAGATATTAAAATCGAAGATATTTACAAGGAGCTCTAATGAAGATTGCGTTACCAAATAAGGGCTCGTTAGCAGAAGCCAGTATCCAAATTCTTAAAGAAGCGGGGTATCGCCAAAGATCCGATTCGCGTGATCTTGTCTTGTTAGATAACGAGAATGGAGTCGAGTTCTATTATTTACGACCAAGAGACATCGCGTTATATGTAGGCACCGGAGAGCTACAAGCGGGTATTACTGGGCGTGATCTATTGGTTGATTCTGGCGCAAGCGCCGAAGAAGTTTTGCCACTTGATTATGGGACCTCAACTTTTAGATTTGCTGCTCCAGTAGGAAAGGCTTGGACGATAGAAGATATTTCAAAGAAGCGAATCGCTTCTGCATATCCGGGCTTGGTTGCGGATTACTTGCAGCGTAAATCGATAAGTGCTCAGATAGTCAAATTAGACGGGGCAGTTGAATCTAGTGTCAGATTAGGTGTGGCTGATTTGATCGCCGATGTTGTAAGCACAGGAAGCACGCTGCGCCAAGCTGGTTTAGAGGCATTCGGAGAATCTATCTTGGTAAGTGAAGCAGTTTTGATTAAACGAAAAGGTTCAGCAAGTACAGCTGAATTCGAAACACTTAAGAGACGTCTTGCCGGTGTGGTTATTGCACGACAATACGTTCTTCTTGATTACGACATTCCTAAATCTAAATTATCTGAGGCATGTACCCTGACTCCGGGACTCGAATCTCCAACTATCTCTCCGCTAGCAAAGGAAGATTGGTCCGCGGTTCGTGCCATGGTGCCCCGAAAAGATACTAATAGAGTAATGGATGAACTATGGGCGATAGGCGCGCGTGGCATTCTGGTGACTGATATCCACGCCTGTCGTTTATAGATTAAATAACCTTCAAGACTTCTCTTAAATCGCGAGTACTTATTACTCGGTCGGCAACTTCGATTAGTGCAGGTTTGGCACAGAAGGCAATGCCAATACCCGCGCTTTGAATCATGTCAATATCGTTAGCGCCATCACCGATTGCCACGGTATTGGAGATTGGAATTCCACTCGAAGCGACTATTTCTTTCAAAAAATCTGCTTTAGCTCGACGATCAATGATTTTTCCTTGAACCTTGCCGCTTAGTTTGCCCTCGATAATTTCCAGCGAATTTGCCTTAAATCTCGATATTTTCAAAGTGGTAAGAAGTGGCGAAATAACTTCCGTAAATCCACCTGAGACAACGGCTACGATGTCACCGCGTGCTTGAAGGGCTGAGACTAGCTCCGCGGCGCCATTGGTCAAGGTGATTGACTCTCGTACCTCATCAAGTGCAGTTACTGAAACTCCGGCCAAGAGAGAAACGCGCCTTAAGAGAGATTCTGAGAAATTGATTTCACCGGCCATTGCAGAGGAAGTTATTCGACTTACCTCCTTTGAAACCCCTGCTTTTGCGGCGATTAGATCGATGACCTCTTCATTTATTAGAGTCGAATCAACGTCTAAGAGAATAATTTGAGTCATTGCAAATCTTTTCGTTAATCGTTTTGCTATTCGTTTTGATAATCAATCGCTAGATCGACTGCGATAAGTTTCGCGACATCGTATAAATCATTCTCGATCGCTTTGGCATGGGCTTTATCGAGGGAGAAGTGAATAGCGAGAAAATATCGATCTCTAATCGACATGCTCTGTTTATCTAATATCTTTATAGTGAACGGCGCCAAGGTTTCTAGGATGCGCTCTTCGACATTGGGTTTAGTCTCGCTGGTTATGAGAATCAAGGCTGTAAACGCATTTTCACCTGGCATGGCACGATATTAATCTAAGCTCACCTTAGTTAGGGTAATCTTGCGCATATATGAATCAAGTAGCCCACATCGTCGATGCCGTTGTAATACGCGACAACCAGGTGATATTGGGACCTATTTCACTGGATCTTTATGAAGGTCAACGCTGGGTGATTCTTGGTCCCAATGGAGCAGGGAAATCAACCCTACTTAAATTACTTGCCACAGAAATTTTCCCGTCAAAGGGAAGTGTTGACCTACTTGGTTATCGTTTAGGACGCGTTGATGTATTTGATCTTCGTACTCGTATCGGCGTTTGCGCGTCTATGAAACACGAACAAATTCCGTTAGATGAAAGCGTAAAGGATGTGGTTTTGACGGCAGCGTATGCCGTTCTAGGCCGTTGGCACGAGAATTATGACCTGTGGGACGAATCGCGTGCTTCTGCGCTCTTAACCACATTCGGAGTTCGCGATTTAGGCGATCGAATCTATGGAACTCTAAGTGATGGAGAGCGAAAACGAGTTCAAATTGCTCGGGCTTTGATGATTGACCCCGAACTATTGTTGCTAGATGAACCTACTGCGGGTTTAGACCTTGGTGGTCGCGAAGACTTACTCTCCAGATTCGCTGCTTTCGCTAATGACAATTCGGCACCTGTAACGGTGACGGTTACTCATCACATCGAAGAGATTCCTGCAGGAACCACACACGCCTTGCTTTTAAAAGATGGCAAAGTGGCTGTTAGTGGTCCGATAAATCAAGTTGTTTCTAGTGAAAATATTAGCTCGCTTTTTGGCCTTCAAATCAACGTAAATATGGCTAGCGGACGCTTCTTCGCGCGTGCTTAATCTAAAAAAGAAATTGGGGCGCGATCCTTTCGAATCACGCCCCAATTAATTAGAAGCTACTTATTAGCCAACCCAGATATTAATTGGTGATGACAAGAAGTAAACCATGAATAGGGCTGCCACAAGTAATAGCAGCGGATGGATTTCTTTGCGGCGACCTTGAACGTAGCGAACCACCACGTGTGAGACAAAGCCTGCTCCGATACCAACTGAGATGCTGTATGTAAATGGCATCAATATGATGGTCAAGAATGCTGGGATAGCAATTCCTAGATCATTCCAATCAATGTCCTTTACTTGAGTCATCATTAAGAAGCCAACAATTACTAACGCTGGTGTTGCGGCTTCGTATGGAATAACCGCTACCAATGGCGATAGGAATGTGGTTAATAAGAAACAGATACCAGTGACAACCGATGCTAGACCGGTACGCGCACCTTCGCCGACACCTGAGGCAGATTCAATATATGAAGTGTTAGAGGAGATGCTTCCTGCACCACCTGCAACCGCAGCTATCGAGTCAACCAAGAGGATGCGATCGTTGTTTGGAACATTTCCTTGTCCATCAATGAGATTAGCTTCGTGACCAATCGCGGTTACCGTACCGACGGTGTCGAAGAAGTCAGATAATAGAAGAGTAAAGACCAAGAGAATTGCTGAGATCGCAGAGATTCGGCTAAATGAACCTAGTAGGTTGAAGTGGCCGAGTAATGAGAAATCAGGGGTAGCAATGATCTTATCCGGCAAGCTAGGAACATTTAATCCCCAGCCCTTTGGATTTACTTTATCTGGAGCTACGAAGTTAGGACCGATCTTAAAAGCCTTCTCCACGATAATTGCAAGGACCGTTGCGGAGATGATGCCGATAAGTAGCGCACCTTTGGTTTTCTTGACCATTAAAGCGATGATCAGTAAGAGGCCAGCGATGAAAACCAAGATTGGCCAACCGACCAAGTTTCCACCATCACCAAGTTGGACCGGAACTGGACCCGATGCGGTACGACGCACGAAGCCAGAGTCAACAAGACCAATTAGCGCGATGAACAGACCGATACCGACCGATATTGCGTATTTCAATTGTTGCGGAACTGCACGGAAGACCGCTTGGCGGAATCCTGTGAGAACGAGAATTGTGATGATCAATCCTTCAAGCACTACAAGTCCCATGGCATCTGCCCAGGTCATCTTCGAAGCTATTCCGTAAGCTACGAAGCTATTTAGACCAAGGCCAGTTGCAATAGCTAGTGGGAAGTTACCCACAAGACCCATCAAGATTGTCATGACGCCAGCGACCAGGGCAGTTGCTGCCGCAATCAGAGGCAAATTTGGTGCATCTAATCCACCGATGAATTTGCCATCGGCATCCTTTACAAAACCAAGAATTAGCGGATTAAGCGCGACTATATAGGCCATCGTGAAGAAGGTGACGAGGCCACCACGAACTTCCCGACCGACTGTAGAACCGCGCTCTGATATTTTAAATAAATTATCGAGCATTATCTTCCTTTACTGTTTTGGTGACCGGGGTGTTTTCGACCCGGAGGGGAAGTTGCTCGATAAGCCTATATGTGGCCTATGCCTACCTTTGGGTAATACGCGAAACGACACCCAGTGCAATTGCCACTGATTGGCCGATAAAGAGGGCGAAAATTGCGGTTCCGATACCTACCCGACCTCCAAGTAACCATCCAATGCTCAATGCGGAGGCTTCGATCGCTAATCTGATTCTGCCTACTCGAACCCCGGTTCGGTGGTGCAGTGAAGTCATAAGACCATCACGAGGTCCGGGACCTAATCCACAGGTGATGTAAAGTGATGAACCCACGCCGACTAATGCGACCCCTATTAGATCATAAATAATGCCAATCGTAAGAGTCTTTGCAATTGGAAAATTGGTAACTCCGAATTCAATTGCAGCTGCAATAACAATGATATTCGCGAAGGTTCCGAAACCGGGACGTTCACCAAGCGGCAACCAAATCAACAGAATAATTGCAGAGATTAAGAAAGTCGACCATCCCATGTTGATACCTAGTTTGAAGGAGAGTCCTTGCGATAGCACCGACCAAGGAGCATTGCCAGTATGAGATTGGACCAGAAGAGCATCACCAAAACCGAATATCGTCAAGCCAAAAATCAAGATCAAAAACCTCGGGATAGTAAGCGCCCATCTAGATCGAGCAGTCCATGGTGTTATTGGAATTGTTCGGTGTGGCCTAAATTTAGCAAATAACCTAGTAATCCAATCAACGAAACTACCTGAGTTATCTTTCGGCACCGACGAAGATTATCAGTTACCCTTACGCACATGAGTTCCAATTCGATTATAAATTTTCATGGAGTCGGAACAGTTTTAAATGCAACCACAATAATCTTTGGTGCAAGTATCGGAGTCTTTCTTGGAGAATCTCTTAGACCTCGAACTCGTGATTTGATAACTGATGTCCTCGGTCTAGTCACTTTATTAGGAGCTAGTGCTTCGATTATCCCGCTATTTAAAAGGCAATTTCTTGATGCGATACCAACTGGTTGGTCGACAATCCCGATCCTAATTGCATTATTAGCGGGAGGTCTTATAGGTTCGGCCTTTAAATTAGAGGATCGATTTGAAAATCTTGGCAAATTGCTTAAAATTAAATTTCGTTCTAATCAGGGGAGTTTCGTAGAGGGATTTCTCGATGCTTCTCTTCTTTTCGTGATTGGTCCTTTGGCCATCTTAGGATCTATAAGTGATGGCATGGGAACTGGTATCGATCAACTAACCTTGAAATCTACCCTCGATGGATTCGCGGCCATGGCTTTCGCATCAACGCTTGGTTGGGGAGTTGCAGCATCCGCTATACCAGTTGCCTTGTATCAAGGAGCTTGGACGCTCGTTGGGGTATTCCTAGGCAATATCATGCAACCATATCAAGTAGATGCAATGACTATTGTGGGCGGATTGATGTTATTAGGTATCGCATTACGTCTGCTGAAAATCAAAAGCATCGCGATAGGAAATCTTTTACCTGCGCTCTTTTTCGCCCCCTTAATTGCGCTGTTGTTCCATAACTTTGTTTAAAGTTATTTAGCCTTTAAGTTAGAAAGTAGCAGCATCAATTACGAAACGGTATTTAACATCACTTGCTACGGTGCGATTGTAGGCCGTGTTGGCATATTCAGCCGAAATAACTTCAACATCACTGACGATGTTATGTTTTCCGGCAAAATCGAGCATCTCTTGCAACTCCGGCATGCCACCAATCATGGAACCAGTGAGTGACTTACGCCCATCAAGAAGGGCGCCAGCGTTTACTTTATAAGGTTGATCTGGCAGACCGATAATCACCATGGTTCCATCGATTTTTAGAGTGCCTAAATAAGGATTGATATCGATAAGTGCAGATACAGTATTTAGGATTAAATCAAATCTCCTACGCAAAGGTTTCAGGTCATCTGCTGACTTAATTACATAGAACTCGTTTGCTCCCATGCGAAGAGCATCATCTCGCTTGCTCTCGCTATGCGAAAGCACTGTCACCTGGGCACCCAAGGCATTGGCAAATTTAACTCCCATATGACCGAGGCCGCCTAACCCCATTACGGCAACCTTGGATTCTTTGTTAACATTGAAATGTCGGATAGGTGAGTAAAGGGTTATGCCGGCACAAAGCAGCGGAGCAACTCCAGCCATATCCAAATTTTTTGGAATCGAAACCGCGTAATCCTCGTTAATCACGAATCCGGTGGAATATCCACCAAATGCGATTGTCTTGCCATCCCGTTCGTATCCGTTATATGTGCCAGTCATTCCTTTATCACAGTAATTCTGCTGACCATTCAAGCAAGGTTCACATTCGCGACAAGAGTCAATAAAGACACCAACTCCAATACGGTCGCCCACTTCAAATTTACTAACTGCATCGCCCACTTCAGTTACTAGGCCTACGATCTCGTGACCCGGAACCATTGGAAAGAGCGCCGGCCCCCACTCTTCGCGAACTTGGTGGATATCTGAGTGGCAAATTCCTGCATGAGTTATCTTAAAAGCAACATCTTTAGGACCAGTCGTTCTACGTTCGAAATTGAATGGTTCTAGTGGTCCACCAGATTTTAAAGCAGCCAGCCCTTTGACTTTCAATTAATCTCCGATCTCATGCTTCTTTACTCTTATTTACTCTTATTTACTCTTATTTACTCTTATTTACTCTTGATTACTCTTGAAATGGAAGCGTTGGAGTGGATTGATGTGTGGCTTGCGAAGCGCGCGCGTTAATCTTTCTCATGTGATGTCGCCGGCAGAGGACTTCATAAGTAACTTCATGCTTACCTTGTCCACTAGTGGCGGTATCTCCGACCACAACTTGTGCGCCTTCGGTAACCATTTCACCATTGACCACACGGGCATTATGCGTTGCTTCTTCACCGCACCAACAAAGCGCTTTAACCTGTAAAGGTTCTACACGATCAGCCAATTCAATTAATCGCTGAGAACCAGGAAAGAGTTTTGTACGAAAATCCGATAACAAACCGAAAGCATAAACATCGATGCCGAGGCCATCGACAATCATGGCTAACTCTTCAATCTGTTTCTCGGAGTAGAACTGGGCCTCATCGCAAATGATGAAATCGATTCTCTCGCCAAGCGACATTCTTTCGATAGTAAGACGATGGATATTTAGATCAGTATCAACCTCGATAGCGCTCTTTTGTAGCCCCAATCTAGAGCTAATCCAACCTTCTCCGTTGCGATCACGATTTGTGAAGATCAAACCATTTCGGCCACGGGATTCATGATTATGAACTGTTTGCAAAGCCAATGTGGATTTTCCAGAATCCATGGTTCCGCAGTAATAAACCAATTCAGCCATGAGCGCTATCCTGCCACGAGAGCATCTATTTTCCTTCCGAGTCGGCCTGCTAAATGTATGGCCATAGCAACGGTGATGTGAGACTGGTCTCGATAGGCAACCAAACCATCAACCATTGCTGGACACTTCTTGGCGTCACAGAGATACGGTCTTGGATCGAAAATCGCAGAACTCTTATATGGAATCGTGATTGGACGTGTCGTATCGCATTGCTGTTTCGTGGTTAAACAACTTGGAATATCACGATTTGGCCAAGGGGTGTCTCTAATCAAAAGATGCCTAAATGGAAAATATGAATTGTAAAAGTCTTTAGGTTTGGTGCCATCATAATGTTCGAAATTCCCTACTATAACTAGAGCTGGTTTAAGCTTTTTAATGTCTTCAAGTGCGTTAGCCCGGAACTTCTCACAAAGCTTTGCTTTAAAAGCTCCACTATCCTTCAAAGGAAGTGCAATTGCTGGGCAACTGGATTTGGTCATCACAATTAATCGATAATTCTTGGCCTTAGCCCAGCTATCAATTGCGGGGAACCATTGAGCTGCATGTGAATCACCAAAGAGCACTATCGATCTATTAGCGGATGAATCTCCATAAATGCAGGTGGCTTTTGGAGTCGTCGCTTGTTTGTCTAATTGGCAACCATCTGCATAAATTTTCGGTTGCTGCTTTATCGTTTTGAGATCCAAAGAGGAAGCGCTATTTGCATTCAATACAAATGCAAACCCAGATAAAGCAAGCCCCGATAAAAGAGCAAATGAAGCGATTTTTCTTCTCGAAAATTGCGCCTTTCTGATTGGATTTTCGAAAAATTTGTACGTTGCAGCGGATAAGATGATGCATATAGCCAAACAGAGTAATTTCTCATCTAATTTCAATTCTCGCTGGAAATAGAGGGTTGGCAATATCAAAATCGGCCAATGCCATAGGTAGATCGAATAGGACCAATCGCCCAACTTTTGTAGAACAGAATTTTCCAGAAAATGATTTGAATTATGAGAATAAATAACTAGCCCTGCGCCAATCATTGGCAGAAGAGCTGGGAAACCAGGAAATGAGGTATGGCTATTAAAAATGAATCCGGAGAGAAATATCGCGAAGAGACCTGGCCAAGCAGAGAATCTCCTGGAGGATGATGATTTAGAAAAGAAATTTAAAAGTGCTCCAAAACCTAATTCAAAAGCTCTGGTTGGTAAGGAATAGAAAGCAAAAATCGGCGAGTGCGCAATTAAAACTAGTGAGGCGAAGAAAGAGAGACTTGTTATTGTGACGACGGTTAATTTCAATCGCTTTTTGAAAACTATTAAGAGCATCGGCCAGAATAGGTAGAACTGCTCTTCAACAGCTAGAGACCAGAAATGGATTAATGGTGAGGGGACCGCGCCGAGATTCTGATAGTCATTCTGCCAATGGGCGTACAGATAATTTGATATATACCAAGTGCTGGCCAGAAGATCCTTCGAGTATTGTGCTCTTGATATAACTGGGGCAAGAAACCAAAATGAAATGGAAGTGACAGTAAGTACCAGAAACGAAGCCGGCAACAGCCGCTTGGCCCTACGCGCATAGAAATTGGCGAAAGAGAAGTTTTCCTCCCGCAAAATTAGACCGGTGATTAAATATCCTGAGATTACATAGAAGACATCTACACCGATATATCCACCTGGTAACCAACCGGCATGAAAGAGCAAAACAAGTCCAACCGCTATCGCGCGAAGACCTTGTATCTGTTTTGACCGTTGCAACAGTAAAAATCTAAACTTGAAAGATTGCGTTTATCTCAATACCAGGAAACAGTTCTTCTAGTTTTACCCGCCCGCCCAAAGCGGCAATCTCAAGTAAAACTGCAACACTTGTGACCGAAGCACCAGTTTTTTGAATTAACTTGATTGCTGCAGCCAGGGTTCCACCAGTTGCTAAGACGTCGTCAACTAATAGGACTTTTTCGCCTGGATTTGCCGCATCTTTATGTATCTCAATTACATCGCTACCGTATTCAAGCCCATATTCTTCTCGATGTACTAAATGAGGCAACTTTCCTTTCTTACGAATTGGTACGACTCCACGTTTACTTTGTACACCGATGGCAGCTGCAAAGAAGAAACCCCGCGCTTCGATACCGGCGATTAAATCGGCAGAAGGATCTTTCGCACCCATCAAATCCGCAACCGCACTTAAAGCGTTGCCATCTCTCAAAAGTGGTGTGATATCGCGGAATAAGATTCCGGGCGAGGGGTAATCGGGGATATCTCTAATTAATGAGCGAATCTGCGCAATTTCCATAGGGCTAACTTAGTGAACTGTTTGCATAACAGTGGAAAATCCAATAAATTTACAAAAATTACTTCTAATCAATGTAAAATCAATGTAAGGAGTGTCCGAAAGGGGACTTGAACCCCTAAGGCCTTGCGGCCACAAGCACCTCAAGCTTGCGCGTCTACCAATTTCGCCACCCGGACGTTAGCCGGGAAAGTTTACTTCACAGCCAGATAGCCGAAAAACCCAATTTGAGCAGGAAGATTATTAGCCTAACGGGGCTCTTGTACGAGAGAATCTAGATATGAATATCATTGAAGATGCCATCAAGATCTGCCAGGAACTAATCCGTATACCAAGTGTTAATTACGGAGATGGAAAGGGTGACGAAAAAGCAGTTGCAGAGTATGTTGTCGCATCTTTAGCCGAAGTTGGCATCACATCGAAAATTTACGAATCCGCTCCAAATCGCTGCAATGTGATTGCCAATATCGAAGGCGTTGATACTTCCAGACCAGGGTTGGTGCTTCATGGTCATTTGGATGTAGTTCCAGTTGCAGCAGATGAGTGGAGTGTTGATCCATTCGGAGCGGATATCAAAGATGGGGCGATTTGGGGTCGCGGGGCGGTCGACATGAAGAACATGGATGCGATGATTCTTGCCATCGTTAGACATTGGGCCCGCAATGGCATCAAACCTCCACGTAATATTGTCTTAGCATTCTTCGCGGATGAAGAAGCTGGTTCGATTTATGGTTCAAGATGGATGGTAAAAGAACATCCAGAAGTTTTCGCAAATTGCAATCAAGCCATCTCTGAGTGCGGTGGTTATTCAGTGACACTCGCAAACGGTAAACGTATTTATATGATCGAAACTGCTGAAAAAGGTATCAACTGGATGAAATTGACTGCCGTTGGACAGGCAGGGCACGGCTCTTTCATTAACAATGAAAATCCCGTCACTAGAATCTCTGAAGCGATCGCAAAAATTGGAAATTATCAATGGCCGCAAACCTATACCGCGGCCGCACAAGATTTGTTTAAGGGTATTTCACAAGCTCTGGGAAAGCCGCTTGGTTCGGATTATCGAGAGTTCCTGGTTGAGATTCCAAGCGTGGCCCGCATGATTGCCGCGACGTTGCAAAACACGGCAAATCCCACGATGCTAGAAGCTGGATATAAAACAAATGTTATTCCACGTGAAGCTCATGCGGTGGTCGACGGGCGCTTCCTTCCTGGACATGAAGCAGCCCTACTTTCTACCATTAAGGAAATAGTTGGTCCAGATATTCAAGTCGAAATAATGACTAGAGATAAGGCTTTAGAAGCACCATTTGAAGGACCGTTAGTCGAAGCGATGAAGAGCGCGATTCTCAAATTGGATCCAGAAGCGCTACCCGTTCCTTATCTCATGAGTGGTGGAACTGATAACAAAGCCCTGAGCGATCTTGGAATAGTCGGATATGGATATTCGCCGCTGAAACTACCTGCAGATCTTGATTTCATGGCGTTATTTCATGGAGTTGATGAAAGAGTACCTTTGGAGTCTCTTGAATTTGGAGTTAATTCACTTCAAGATTGCTTGTTAAATAGTTAATAACTACTAACATCGTTTAACGCATCACGAACTACCTGAGGTAGCGTGATCTCTTCGCTTCGGAGAATTCCGCGTAGTTGTGCACCAGTGCGTGCACCAACAATGGCGCTGGTCACTCCGGAAGCATCACGCACCCAGGCAAGTGCAACTTCTAAGGGCGAATATCCCAAACCATCTGCTGCAACTTGAACCGCTTCAACTATTCGGTTGGATCTTTCATCCAAATACGGCTCTACGAATCCAGCAAAATGTGGGCTGGCACCGCGGGAATCCGAAGGTGTGCCTAATCGATATTTGCCAGTTAATACGCCGCGACCAAGCGGAGACCAAGCTAGAAATCCAATATTTAGCGCTTTCGAACAAGGCAATACCTCGTTCTCCACTTCACGATTTAGTAGTGAATATTCGTTCTGAGTGGTAGCTATGGGAGCTTTGGTTGCAACTAGCTCTTGTTTCGTAATCGCTCGTGCGCTCTGCCAACCTGAATAATTGCTTATTCCAACATATCTGGCGCGTCCTGACTGAAAAGCGGTATCGAGCGCAGTAAGTGTGTCATCCAAAGGAGTCTCGTCATCCCAAGTGTGCACTTGCCATAAATCGACATAATCTGTACCAAGTCGCTTTAAAGAGTTATCCAATTCGTTTAGTAGTGCGTTTCGCGAAGTGTTAACCGTGCGAATTCCATCTTGAATAGTGATACCAGCTTTAGTGGCAATGACCATCTCATTTCTTTTGAAGAGTGATCCAATCAATCCACCAACTACCTTTTCGGAATCGCCATTGCCATAAACAGCGGCGGTATCTATGAAATTACCACCCGCCTCCAGAAATGCGCGGGCTTGGTCAGCTGCCTCATGTTCGTCCGTGTCACGTCCCCAGGTCATGGTGCCTAGTCCCAATCTTGAGAGTGATAAGCCAGTTGCGCCGGCCTTACGTAATTCCATGATGCGACCTTAAACGAGTAAGCCTAACTTGCATTAACCTTTCACCCTCATGTCTCGAATATTTTTATTACGCCATGCACAATCAATCGCGAATGAAAAAGGTATTTTGGCCGGGCGAATGGCTGGCGTTGCTCTCTCCAAAAAAGGTTTGGCAGAGCGAGCAGAGCTAGAGAGAAGATTCCAAGACGTTAAATTCGACCAGATACTTTCGAGTCCGATTCAACGTTGTATCGAAACTATAACCAACCTCACTCCATCACCAAAGATTGTTCCAGAATTTCAAGAGGTTGATTATGGTGATTGGACGGGCAAACGGATGTCCTCTCTTTCTAGAAATAGATCTTGGCAAGAGATCCACAAGTATCCCGCTTCGGTTAGATTTCCGAATGGCGAAACCCTTCCTGAGGTACAGACCAGGGCATTATTAGGCTTAGACATACACGTCGATCAGAAAAAGAAAAATATCCTAATTTCCACTCATGCTGATGTGGTCAAGGTTCTAATATTGCACGCCCTCGGCACACACCTAAACAATATCGATAAGATTCAAATTTCTAATGCCAGCGTAAGTGTTGTCGATATTAAAGGCCGTGATTTTCGGGTAGTTAAGGTTAACGATACCTCTTCGAATCTGAATGAATTATTGACTTGAGCCACAGTTATGAGTAATGAACCATTAGAAAGAATTTTAGATCCGATCGAAAGCTTCATCGTCGGAACGATTGGCGCTCCTGGAGAACGTGAATTTTATTTGCAGGCGAAATTTCATGGCGGTATTCATAGTTTTGCAATAGAGAAGGGGCAGGTTAGTGCCTTAGCGGATCGCATGGCGGTGCTAATTGGTGAATTGAAGGCTGCGGAATATAGATTCGAAAATCTTATACCCGTAAATTTTGAAGTACCTTTAATCCCAGAATTTCAAGTTGGCACTATTTCGATTATCTGGTTAGAAGAATCCGAACAGGTATTGATCGAACTTCAAGAGCTTCCTCAAACGGAAGAGGGAAGTGAGATAACACTTCAACTTTTCAAGTTGTTTATGTCTGCTGATATCGCCAATAACTTCATCTCACAGTCAAGGAAGGTAGTAGCCGCTGGTCGATTACCTTGTCCATTTTGCGGTTTGCCGATAAATAGCAATGGTCACCTATGTCCGAGAGCAAATGGTTACCGTAGATAACTCCCTTCTTCAACATGGTGAAATTGAAGTAATAGGACGCCTGGTTCATGCTTCAAACGCTTCAATTTTCTGCAGAATAATTTCGGGCGATAATCAATGTCATGCAATTTATAAACCAATCGCCGGCGAAAGGCCCTTATGGGATTTTCCAGATGGAAACTTGGCGTCAAGAGAGGTAGCAACGTTCAAGGTTAGTCAGGCTCTAGAACTGAATTGCGTGCCTGTGACATTACTTCGTGAAGGACCATTTGGACTTGGCTCGGTTCAGTATTGGATAGACGATATTGAAGAAGTGGGCGAGCGCTACATTGAAAGAAGTGAAGGTTTAAGAAAGATAGCGTTACTAGATGCGGTCGTCAACAATACTGATCGCAAAATAGGACATTTGCTGTACAAAGATGATCAGGTATTCGGCTGTGATCATGGAGTAACATTTCATGAAGATTACAAACTCCGAACGGTAATCTGGCAATTTGCAGGGCTAGCGTTAAATCAAGAGGAGCGAGTCAAACTGCAGAATTTCTCTTGTGATTTGTCAGAATATCTAACTTCGAAAGAGATTGAAGCACTTAATCTTAGAATTGCAAATCTCTTGCAAGAAGGTACCTTCCCAATGCCGCCAACCGATTGGCCTGCAATACCTTGGCCACCAGTTTGATAAGTTTTTCCAATGCGTAGCTGGTCGTCAATTCCTGTTTCGAAGATTGGGCTACAACCTCTGCCTCTTCGCATCTATTCAACAAAGGCTCGGGATTTTGTTCCTATGCCGATCAAAGATCATTACCAAATGTATGTATGTGGGATCACTCCCTACGACGCAACTCATTTAGGGCACGCAGCAACTTATTTAACCTTCGATCTGATCAATCGATTCTGGAGATCTTCTGGATCGAAGGTTATTTACATCCAGAACATCACTGATATAGATGATCCGCTTTTAGAACGTTCTGCTCGAGATGGCGTGGATTGGAAAGAACTGGCGCATTCTCAAATCGACCTATTTCGAAGCGATATGCAGGCGCTTCGTATCTTACCTCCGGAACATTATGAAGGTGCGGTCGATGCCATTCCTGACGTTATAAATGCAATCAAAAAACTCTCAGAATTTGGCGCGGTCTATAAGGTTGATGGTGATCAATATTTTGAAGTTCACAAAGATCCACAATTTGGATCAGAATCGCATCTTGAAACCTTTGAAATGCTTTCAATATTCGCTGAACGAGGTGGAGACCCAAATCGTTCAGGTAAACATGATCCGCTCGATGCGTTACTTTGGTTAGCAGAGCGCGCGGGAGAACCTAGCTGGCCATCCGAGTTTGGCGCAGGTAGGCCTGGTTGGCATATTGAATGTGCTGCAATTGCATTGAAATTCGCAGATCATTCGGGGACTACCATCATCGATATTCAAGGTGGCGGCAGCGATTTAATCTTCCCTCATCACGAAATGTCTGCCTCGCAAGTTCGCGTTTTAACTGGTAAAGAATTTGCTTCAGCGTATGTTCACGCTGGATTGATCGGCTTAGATGGCGAAAAGATGAGTAAATCTAAAGGCAATCTACTCTTCGTTTCAAAGTTGATCCTAGAGGGTGTGGATCCGATGGCCATTCGATGGGCACTTTTGAAACGACATTATCGCGATGATTACATGTGGCTTCGTACCGAGTTAAATATCGCAAAGAAAGAATTGGAAGCTCTTAGCCTCTCCTTGCAAAGAACCAATGTGCCAAGAACAGAGAGATTGGTCAAGGAGATTTATGAGTCATTGGCAGATGATCTAGATTCACCTCGCGCTATAGCCTCAATAAACGAATGGGTTCAAAGCGAAGGAAATGGGGGCGATGTCAATGAGTTACGCATCGCGCTTGACTCTTTACTTGGTATCGTCCTGTCGTCTTAGGTAGCGCTCAAACTCTTTCGCAATTTCATCACCTGACGTATCCTCGAAATCAGAGCCATCTTTATCGGCTTCAAGTTGTTTTACATATTCGCTAATTTCTGCATCTTCTTCCGCTAATTGAGAAACCGCAATCTCCCAAGCCTTAGCAGCTTCTGGTAAATCAGAGTAAGGGATAGAAATTTCCAGAACTGTTTCCATCTCTTCAACCAGAGCAAGAGTTGCTTTCGGTGAAGGAGTACCTGATGCGTAATGTGGTAATGCCGCCCAGAGCGAGAAGGCATCTATTTGTCGTTTCTGACAAGTATCTTGAATCGCGCCTAAGATTCCGGTGGGTCCTTCGTATCGGCTGACTTCGAAACCAAATCGTTTTGCCAAATCTGGATTTGCGCTCGAACCACTTACTGCGATGCGCCGAGTATGGGGCGCATCTGCAAGTAGCGCTCCCAAGGTCAGAACCAAGTCAACCTCTAAGTCATCAAAGAGATCCAGGAGTTCATTGCAGAAAGTTGGCCATCTAAATGATGGTTCTGGTCCACGAACGACCACCAGATCAAATTCCAAATGTGGCGCAAGAACTGCAAAAACTTTTGTAGTTGGCCAAGTCAATCTTCGAATACGCGAATTATCAACGAAAACCATTGGTCGAATTTGTTGATAATCGTAATAATCCTCGCTGCTACTTTCCGCGATTAAATTCTCTTGGTTTCCCCAACAATTCATTAAATGTGAGATAACCCCGGTAGCAGCTTCACCGGCGTCGTTCCAACCGTTGAAGGCGAGGATCGCAACTGGGTTTCGCAGTTGCGGTATTTGATGAATCTGCACGAGAACACATTACGGTAACCTTCGACTAATGACGAGCCAATTCTTCCAAGCGGTGTTATTTGATATGGACGGATTGACTATTGATTCCGAACCGCAGTGGCTCGAGGTTGAACGGGAGTTAACTGCCAGGTTCGGTTATGAATGGACTCTTGAAGATCAGGCTCATTGCCTTGGTGGCCCTTTATCGCGGGTTGGCCAATATATGTCTGATCTGGTTGATGGTGCCGAAAGCGGCGATTACTTTCACCGTGAATTAATTGATGTAATGGCTGGGAAAGTCCGCAAGAAAGCAGTTTTTATGCCAGGTGCAAAATCTTTAATCAACGCTCTGCACTTATGCGGGATACCAATGGCTCTGGTTTCGGCAAGTCCAAGAGTTATTGTTGATGCGGCCCTTGCTCATATTCAACCACTACCTTTCAAAACCACAATCTCTTCCGATGATGTCAAGAGAACTAAACCGGATCCTGAAGGCTATTTAAAAGCTGCCAAAGAATTAAACGTTGATATTAAGCAATCTCTGATATTTGAAGATTCAGTAACCGGAGTTAATGCTGCGCGCGCAAGTGGCGCTAAAGTAATTGCGGTACCGCACATAGTAAAGATTGATGTTGATTTTCAAACAAAGGTAATTAAATCTTTAGAAGAGCTTGATATTGATACTTTGCGGGAGTTCTACTTTAATTGGTGATTAGCCGTTAAAGACTGGGCAAATTTTCTTGAAACTACACCAATCGCAAAGCCTAGATTTCTGGGTCGGCCAATAATCTTTCTCATAGGATATTAAGATCTCCTCACCAACCTTTAAAGCCTTGCGTTCGGCAATGAGGAGATCGGATTCAGTTGGATAACTTCGAATCGTTTGTCCATCACCCAAGTACAGTAATTGCAACAACTTAGGTATAACATTCTTAATTCGAAACCAGAGCAGACCGTAGAACCGCAGCTGGAAGAGCGCCTTATCTTCGTAACCAGGTTTGGGAGCCTTGCCAGTTTTGTAATCGATTATTCGTACTTCACCAGTCGGAGCCACATCAATTCGATCCACATATCCATGAAGTAATAATGAATTGTTGGCGGGTAACTCTAGGTGCTCTTCAATGTGTGTTGGCTGAAAGCTTTGGGGATTTTCCAATTGAAAATAATTCTGCAGAAGTGCAGTGACCCGATCCAACCATTCCTTCTGATCTGGCACGAGATCGGATAAACCTGGCTTGCCTTCTTGTTGCGTCTGCCAATGGGCGTTAATTCTAGATAATGCAAAATCGAAGGTTCTATCCTGGGATGGTTGTGCCATGAGCTCTTCTAGGAGCGAATGGACCAAAGTTCCGCGTTCGGCATCCAAATTAATTGGTTCGGGTAATTTTTGGATGACCCGATAGTTATATAGTTTTGGACATTGCTGGTAATCGTTGATGCGACTAGGCGATAGGCGAACTTCTTCCATGACGGCACCTAATCTACATAGTCTCATGTCAATTTTCTTCAATTTATGATGAGTTAATAGAATGGTCGAGTGATAAAGGGAACCGATAACCCTAAAGGGCATTTCCACGAGGGCGATCGAGTCCAATTGACCGATAATAAAGGACGCCACTATTCGTTTAATTTGATTCGTGGCAAAGAGTTTCACACTCACCAAGGTTTCATAAAACATGATGAGATCATCGGTCTTCCAGAGGGTAGCGTTTTAAGTATTAATAGCACTACCGGTGTAATTCAGAAATATCTTGCCTTTAAACCTTTATTAACTGATTACGTACTTTCGATGCCACGAAGCGCAACTATTGTTTATCCAAAAGATGCTGCACTAATTGTTGGATTTGCCGACATCTTTCCAGGAGCAAGGGTGCTTGAAGCGGGTGTCGGCAGTGGCGCGCTTACTCTCTCTTTATTGCGAGCGGTTGGCCCATCTGGCTTGGTTCATTCCGTTGAGAAACGAGAAGAGTTCGCTAGCAATGCAAAATCAAATATCGAACATTATTTCAAAGGATTACCCGCAAATTGGAAATTGACAATAGGTGCTTTAGAAGAGGTATCTACTGATGAATTACATGCTGAATATGATCGAGTCATCTTGGATATGTTGACGCCTTGGGAGTGCATTGATCAAGCTGCCAAAGTTCTAGTGCCTGGCGGTGTTTATATGGCCTATGTTGCAACGACTACCCAACTTTCAAATGTTGCCGAGGGTTTAAAGAGTGATGGTCGCTTCACGGAACCGGAGAGTTTTGAGTCAATCATTAGACCTTGGCATCACGACGGTTTAGCGGTACGGCCAGAACATCGAATCATCGGCCATACCGGATTCTTGATCTACGCACGACGAATGGCTCCAGGCTCCGAGATCCTGCAACGACGACGCAGACCTTCGAAAGGCGCATATGGCATCGGAGAAGAATGAGCGCCTCGTAAATCTCTTAATTCTTCTCCTTTCAAATAAACGTTTTTTAACCAAGGAAGAGATCTATAAATCTGTAAACGGATACGAAGGTAACGCCGAAGCAAAAGATCGGATGTTCGAACGCGATAAGGAACAACTTCGCGCTCTTGGTATTGAAATTGAAATGAAGAATGTAGATGTTTTCTTTGAGGATGTTATAGGTTATCGAATTCTTCCAGATCGATATAGATTCAATATTAAAGATTTTAGTACAGAAGAATTGACTTTAATGGCACTAGCAGCGAAAGCTTGGCAAGAAAGCGCTCTAGCCCATTTAACTAGAAGTACAACAGTTAGGTTGGAATCATTAGGAATAGCATCAGATCTCTCCGAATTACCGATTCAAAATTTAGTCTCTGTTGTGCCCGCTAATCTAACGGAGGTACTTGAGTTATTGAATAACCGAAAGGTCATCGAATTCGATTATGTAAATATCGATGATCAGGTTGATCATAAACAGATAAAGCCGCTTGGAGTTTATTCTCAACACCGTCGCTGGTATCTCTACGGACGCGACCTTCGCAAAGATGAATTACGAAGTTACCGAATCGATCGCATTGATGGTCCTATTAGAAGCACCCGACAGAGTTTCGAATTGGAAAAAATCGAATTGCCACGCGAGCATTTCCCGCCAATTAAGGTCGATTTCGAACTGCGCAGAGACGCAGCCTCGGAACTATTGGCATCATCTAAGGTAGAGGAAGATCGTGGGGATTGGCTCTTATGCTCAAGAGAATTCACTTCCGAAAACGTTGCCATCAGTGAAATTCTCAGATTCTCTCCCGACGTAAAAGTTATTGGACCACGAGAAGTGGTCATACGAGTTCGTGAATCCTTGAAGCGAATCGTGGCTACACATGACTGAAAATCCAAGATTAATGAGAATTCTCGATCTCATTCCGTTCATTTTCACTCATCAGGGAATCTCAATACGTGAACTGGCAGAGAAGTTCAATGCTCCTGAGAAGGAGATCTATCAAGACCTTGATATGTTGCTTGATTGCGGTTTACCCGGACACACACCATTGGAAGATATTGATGTGATCTTTGAAGAGGGTTTCGTATATATTCGAAATGCGGAGCAGCTACAGAATCCTCGGACCCTTACGCAAGCCGAGATCGCAGTTCTAATTATGGGTCTTGAGCTCTTAGATTCGGGAACTAATCAACAGTTGGCAGATTTACGACTCAAACTGGCAAATTTATTGAAAACCAATGTAGCTTATTTTCCGAGCGCCACCGATCGGTACATAACATTATTTCAAGAGGCGATTCAAAAAAGTTCGTTGGTCAGAGTTACCTACAACAATTCTTCAAGAGAAATCATCGCTCATGAACTTTATTCTGAAAATTCAGAAATTTACCTCCGCGCTTATTGCAAAAGCGCTATGAATTGGCGTACTTTCAAGCTTTCCAAGATCAAAGATGCGGAACTTTTGAACATAAGTGAATTACCTCCGAATTCAATTCCATCTTCAAAGAAGGAATTCTCGGCGATCCTAAAAGTTCATCGTAATCAACGCTTGGTGCGCGAGATCCTCGGTGGGGTAGAAAGCGTTCAATTCTTCTCTGAAGAGTGGTTCATTTCTCAGGTTATGAGCCTTGGCTCTGATGTGGAAGTTCTAACCGAGCCATACCGTAGCCAGGTACGTAAACGGGCGATGGCTAGCGAAAATCTATATCTCGGGTAATCTATACCCATGTTCTTACGCGAGCCCTCACATATCCTTTTACTAGTTCTAGTTTTGGTTATTCTCTTCGGAGCGAAGCGTCTTCCTGATTCTGCTAAATCAGTTGCAAAATCTCTTCGCATCTTCAAGGATGAAATGAAGAGTAAAGAAGAGCCAAAGCAGATAGAAAAACAGGACGACACAGACAAATAACCCGTGGCTAGACAATTAGGCGGCGAGATGCCGCTGCTTCAACATCTAGCTGAGTTTCGAGACCGAGTTTTTCGAGCCGCAATAGTTATCACTATCGGATTTGTTGGAGCTTGGTTTTTTTACAATGAAATTATTGCGCATTTAGCAAAACCCGTATGTGATCTGAAGTTAGCTCAAGCGCAAGGCTCATCTAATTGCGGAGCCTTGTATATCAATGGTGTTTTAGGACCGATCAACTTACAGATAAAGGTATCTTTAATTGCAAGCTTAATTGTGACCGCGCCACTTTGGATTTACCAACTTTGGGCCTTTGTTGCTCCAGGTTTACATAAGCATGAGAAGAGACGCGCTTTCTATTTTCTATTGGCAGCAACCCCGTTCTTCGCACTTGGTGTCTATATGGGTTATCGAGTTCTACCGGTTGCCATTAGAGTCCTGTTTGGTTTTACACCTACTCAATTAACAAATCTGATTAATTTTGCGGACTATCTTGATTTTGTACTTCGCGTAATACTTCTTTTCGGTTTGGCCTTTGAATTACCAGTGTTTCTAGTAACCTTAAATCTCGTTGGTGCTGTGACAGGTAAGACCATTCTGAAACATTGGCGAGGATGGGTTTTTGGGATCACCTTCTTCATCGCGGTTTTCACACCTTCTGCTGATCCATTAACTATGTTCTTACTTGCAATTCCTTTGATTCTCTTCTACTTCGCAGCGGGTGGAATCGCAGTATTAAATGATCGAAGGAAGAGTCGAGCTACTGATGTGGCTCTTAGCAGCTAATCCCACTTCGGGTAGGGGCAGTGGTGCTGTTACCACGCAACTGATATCGAATTATTTAAATGATCGAGGTATTCGGTACCGTCTCGTAACGGGTGCGAATGCCATTGCGCTCCAAGAAAATCTACGCGCCGAAGCAAATGTGGCTACCGGGCTCATCGCAGTTGGTGGCGATGGCCTGATGCATATGTCTTTACAAGTAGCTGCACAGCGCGATTTGCCAATGGTTTGCATACCAGCAGGAACTGGAAATGATTTCGTCAGAACTCTTGGTTGGCAACCTGACAAACCTCTGGAGCCACTTTGGGCCGCCTTAAACAAAGAACCTGATGTCGTAGATCTAGGAACAATCGATGGTGAATATTTTGGCGCGATCGCTTCCACCGGATTCGATTCGCTTGTAAATGAAAGAGCCAACAAAATGAGTTGGCCTAAAGGTCCTGCCAAATACAACGTAGCTATGGC